>RKRX01000104.1 GCA_007571185.1 Oceanicaulis sp. | reverse complement strand
GTTCTGGGCCATGTTCAAGCGGTCGGCTATAGGCGTTTACCACAAAATGTCGCCCAAGCACCTGCAACGCTATGTTGATGAGTTTGCCGGGCGGCACAATGTTCGTTCACGGGACACCCTTGTTCAAATGAACTCCCTTGTAGCGGGCATGGTGAACAAGAGACTTCGCTATGTTGATTTGATAGCTGATAACGGGTTGTGTTCGTTAGCTCGCCCGATAGCGTAAGCTTTTATTCTGAACAGTGTTGGTTGAAAACCTGGTTGAATCACAACCAGCGGCTTGTTGTGCGGAAATTCGGGGTTTATGAGGCTGAACTTGCTAAATAGTCAGGGTGTTGTCCGTTGGGGCGGCATTTGGTGGTGTAAAGGTCGCAGGTGTTGGAATTGAGGCTTGCGATTTTACGGTTGACAGAACACGCTATGGCACTTTTGCGTATAATTCCCTTTGTTTTCCACTCACCCCTCCACCGCTAACCGGATCGCCCGCCTGCGTCAGATGGCCAGCGGCGGCGCGGTGGAACCAGCAGACCCGCACCGTGCGCAAAACCCCGATGGCAAGCAGGATTTTGGCGGGCCCTGGGGTTGAACAGGTTCAGTGATTTCGGTTCAAGGGCTCACGCTGACCTGGATCACTCTTCCACCGCTTGTTTTCGGCCCCTGACCAGGCCTTCGACCACCTCTGGATCGGCCAGGGTGGATGTGTCGCCCAGCTTGTCGTACTCGCCCTCGGCGATTTTTCTGAGAATCCGGCGCATGATCTTGCCCGAGCGGGTCTTGGGCAGCCCCGGCGCGAACTGAATCACATCAGGGGTCGCCACCGGTCCGATCTGCGCCCGAACATGGGTTTTCAGAATGCGGTCGGTGTCTTCAGCAGGCTCCCGCCCCGCCACCAGAGTGACAAAGCAATAAATCCCCTGACCCTTGATGTCATGAGGGCGCCCCACCACAGCCGCTTCGGCGACCCATTCGTGAGCCACCAGCGCGCTTTCGATCTCGGCCGTGCCCAGACGGTGACCCGACACATTCAGAACATCATCCACCCGTCCCGTGATCCACCAGTAGCCCTGTGCATCCCGGCGCGCGCCGTCGCCAGTGAAGTACCGGCCTTCATAGGTGGAGAAATAGGTGTCGATAAATCGCTGATGATCGCCGTAGACAGTCCGCATCTGGCCCGGCCAGCTGCCCTTGATCACCAGATTGCCTTCCGCCTCACCGGTTTCGGGCATCAACGCCCCTTCAGAGTCTGCCAGCGCGGGCTCCACTCCGAACATGGGAAAGCTCGCAGCGCCGGGTCTGAGCGCATGCGCACCGGGCAGCGGGGTAATCAGATGCCCGCCGGTTTCGGTCTGCCACCAGGTGTCCACAATCGGGCAGCGCCCCTCGCCTACAACCTCATGATACCAGCGCCAGGCTTCAGGATTGATCGGTTCCCCCACCGACCCCAGAAGGCGCAGGCAAGAGCGATCATGCTTTTTCACCGGAGCATCGCCTTCTCGCATCAGCGCGCGGATGGCGGTCGGCGCGGTATAAAGCGTGGTGACCCTGTGCTTGGCGACCACGCGCCAGAACCGGTCCGGCCCCGGCCAGGTGGGCACGCCTTCAAACATCACCGAGGTTGCGCCATTGGCCAGCGGACCGTAAACGATATAGCTGTGCCCGGTCACCCACCCTACATCGGCGGTGCACCAGAACACGTCATCCTCGCGGTGGTCGAAAGTGTATTCATGGGTCATCGACGCCCAGAGCAGATAGCCGCCCGTGGTGTGCAGCACGCCCTTGGGCTTGCCGGTAGAGCCCGAAGTATACAGGATGAAGAGCGGGTCTTCAGCGTTCATCGGTTCGGGAGCGCACCGAGCGTCCACATCCAGCGCCAGATCATGATGCCAGAAATCACGCCCTTCAACCCAAGATGTCTGTACGCCGGTGTGGCGCACACACAGCACCGCCTGAACGCCCTCAACCAGGGCCAGCGCTTTGTCCACATTGGTCTTCAAAGGCACGCTTCTACCGCCGCGCACGCCCTGATCGGCCGTCACGACAAATGCTGACCGGCAATCATTGATCCGGCCCGCCAGCGCCTCGGGACTGAACCCGCCAAACACCACCGAATGCACGGCGCCGATCCGGGCGCAGGCCAGCATGGCGTAGACCGCCTCAGGGATCATCGGCATATACACGGTAACCCGGTCACCCTTGCGGACACCGATCTTTTTAAGTTCATTGGCGAACCGACACACGTGATTGTGCAGCTGGGCATAGGTGATGGAATGGTGAGAGGCCGGGTTATCGCCTTCCCAGATCAGCGCCGCCTTGTTTGCGCGCCCGGCCAGGTGCCGATCAATGCAATTATAGCTGACATTGAGTTCGCCGTCGTAAAACCAGCGAATGTGCAGATCGTCTCTGGAAAAGGACACGTCCGAAATCTGGACAGGTCTTTTGATCCAGTCCAACCGATCAAGCTCGGCGCGCCAGAACCCGTCCGGGTCAGAGATGGAACGTTTGTACATCTCGGCATAGCGCTCAGGCGTGATGGCTGCATCGGCAAAGCCCTTGGGAACCGGGACAAGGATCTCAGTCATGACGTGCTCCTCTGTCGAATTCGCGTGCGGCAGCATTGCGACAAGCGGGCGCGTGCGCAAGTGAAAATCCTTCAGAGCGGCATCCGTTCACGTTCTAAAGCGTTTCAGGTCCGAACGGACGGGCCAGCAGGGCTTCAATCGCGCCCTCCACGTCCGTGCGTCCGGCCAGAACGGCATCCACCGCCGCACAGATGGGCATGTCCACGCCATGAGCTTCGGCCACCGCCGCCACCGCCGGCGCCGTGGCCACACCTTCAGTGACCACCTTGCGCACGCCCAACGCCTGGGCCAGCGTTTCACCGCGCCCCAGCGCCAGACCGCACGACATGTTGCGCGATTGCGGTGAAGAACATGTCAATATGAGATCACCCAGCCCGCATAGCCCCGCCAAGGTTTCACGCTGCGCGCCAAGCGCCAGACCCAACCGGGTCATTTCCGCAAAACCACGGGCGATGAGGGCGGCATGGGCGGACCGGCCCAGCTCACGTCCTTTCACGATCCCTGCGGCGATAGCGAGCACATTCTTCACCGAACCGCCCACTTCCGCGCCGATGGTATCTCCCGACCAGTACGGACGGAAATTGACCGAACCCACCGCCTGCATCAGGGTCTCGCCGAGTTCACGATTTTCACAGGCCAGCGTCACCGCAGTGGGCAACCCCCGAGCCACATCAATGGCGAAACTCGGTCCTGACAGAACTGCGGGAATCGCATGGGGTATGGTTTCGGCCAGCACCCGGGTCATCGGCGCCAGACTCTCGCGTTCAACCCCCTTGGCGCACAGGAGCACCGGCATGCCTTCGGCGATATGGGGCGCAAACCGGATGAGAACAGCACGGGCATGTTGGGCGGGGGAGACCATCAGGAAAGCCTCACAGCTTTTGAGGTCCGCAGGATTGGAACTGCCGCGAATGGCGGGATTGAGCGGCGCCCCCGGCAGATAGGCCGTGTTCTCGTGGCCGATGGAGATTGCCTCGGCGACCTCGTCCTCAAACGCCCAGACAATCACATCCCGTCCTGTTTGCGCTGTGGCCTGGGCCAGCGCCGTGCCCCATGCACCCGCACCGATCACGCCAATACTCTGAAAGTGCATTACGGGTTCCTCTTCTCGCTCGGGTTTAAGCCTTGGGTCCTTTGCGGCCTGACCCGTTGGCGGGGTCAGTTTGCGCCGCATCGGCATCCAGCGGCCAGCGTGGACGTGCGGCGGCGGCCAACCCGTCGATTTGGCCCAGCGCAAGACGCTCTGCTCCAGCCAGTGCTATCATCGCTGCATTGTCGGTGCAGTATTTCAGGGGCGGCGCAATCAGGGTGAAACCCCGACGCTCAGCATTGCTGGCCAGCGCAAGACGCACAGCGCCATTGGCGGCCACCCCGCCCGCCGCCACCAGTTGTAACGGAGTATCGGACGCTTCAAATCTCTGGCTGAACAGCTCCATGGCGCGATCTGCGCGCTCGGCCAGATGACGGGCAACGGCTGTCTGCATGGCCGCGGCCAGATCCGCCCGATCCGCATCTGTGGGCGCCTCAAGCCTGTCCCACACCCTGCGCACAGCCGTCTTGAGCCCGGCAAACGAGAAATTGCACGATTTGTCCCGGGCCAATATCCGGGGAAGTTCAAACCGCTCCGGCGCCGCAGCTGCTTGCGCACAACGTTCTACAGCCGGGCCGCCAGGAAAGCCCAACCCCATGATTTTCGCCGTTTTGTCGAACGCTTCTCCTGCTGCATCATCAATGGTCGAGCCCAGCCGTGTCATACGGCCCACCCCCTCCACAATCACCAGCTGGGTGTGTCCGCCCGAAACCAGAAGCAAGAGATAGGGAAAACTCAGCGCGCCGGTCAGGCGCGGCGATAAGGCGTGACCTTCCAGATGGTTCACCGCGATCAGGGGCGCATCTACACCCAGCGCAATCCCTTTGGCGGTCATCAGTGCGGCCATCACCCCGCCGATCAACCCCGGTCCCGCCGTGGCGGCCACGCCATCAAGCTCCCGGGGGTTCAGCCCCGCGTCCGCCAGCACGCTTCGGGCCAGCACATCCATTCGTTCAGCATGGGCGCGGGCGGCAATCTCGGGCACCACACCGCCAAAAGGCGCATGCGCTGCGTTCTGACCCATCACAGCCTCTGCGAGAATCTCGATACGGCCATCACGGCCGCGGCGCAGCACGGCGGCGGCGGTGTCATCGCAGCTTGATTCCAGTCCGAGCACCGTCAAAGCGCCCTGGGGCGCCGGGGCGGGTTGCGGCGAAGAGGGATCGTGGGATAACGCCATATCCGTGCAGTTAATCAAACCTTGACTGCGGTGCAATATCAGGTGCTGGTCAAGACCAATGGCGTAACCGGCATGCTGTGCGTGAAGGAGTGGGCTGTCGTGAACCTGTTTACTCTGCCGATAGCAACCCGCACCTCACCGCTGGCCATGGCCCAGGCTCTGGATGTTCAGGCGCGTCTGGCCAAAGCTCACGGAAAAGCCAACCCTGACGAGAACTTCCCGATCCTGGGATTGATCACCACCGGTGACGCGATCACCGACCGGACGCTGCTGACCGTCGGCGGTAAAGGATTGTTCACCAGAGAGCTGGAAGCCGCGCTCTTCAATGGCCAGGCGCGCCTGGCCGTGCATTCGATGAAAGATGTGCCCACCCGGCTGCCCGAGGGGTTGGAAATCGCCATCATGGTGGAGCGCGAAGATCCTCGTGACACACTGCTCAGCCGGGAAGGCATGACCCGGATTGAGGATCTGCCCGAAGGCGCCAAGCTGGGCACCGCCTCTGTTCGACGCCAGGCCCAGGCGCTGGCGTTGCGCCCAGATCTCAAAGTGACGTTATTACGAGGCAATGTGGACACCCGGCTTGAGACGCTGCGCTCAGGCAAGGTGGACGCCACCTTTCTGGCCCGCGCCGGGTTGCGTCGTCTCGGTCGGGAACAGGCCCGGATCGAACCGCTGGCGCTAAGCGCGATGATCCCCGCTCCCGCCCAAGGAGCGGTGGGTGTCGAGATCCGCAGTGATGATGACGAGGCCCGCCAGGCGCTCACGCCACTCAACCATATGCCGACTCAGGTGTGCGTGGCGGCCGAACGCGGTTTTCTGGAAGCGCTGGATGGCTCCTGCCGCACTCCGATCGCCGCTCATGCCACGCTAAATGGGTTGGAGATTCACCTGCGCGGGGAAGTCTTGGCCCCGGACGGGGCCAGGCGCTGGTCCGATGAAACCCGCATTATCCTACCCGACCTGAATCCGGGCGCTGCCCATCATCTGGGTTGGCAACTCGGTCAAGACGTCAAACACGACGGCGGCAAGGCGCTGGCCCGGATCATCGCCCCGACAGGATAAGCGATGACCGTCCGCCCGATCCTTGTCACACGCGCCGAACCCGGCGCAACGCGCACCTGCGACGCGCTGGCGGCCGCCGGCTATGCCCCGCTGAATGCCGCCACCGCCCGGATCGCGATGTTTGACACACCGCTGGCGCTGGACACTATCAGCGCCTTCGCCGTGACCAGCCGCAACGGAGCGGCAGGGCTGGCGCGCCTGTCTGTTGACCGCACGCGGCCAGTTTTCGCCGTGGGCGCCGCCACCGCCGCAGACCTCGTCGAGACCGGGTTTGCCTCGGTACGCCATGCGAACGGGACTGTGGGCGCCCTCGCCGCCCTGATCGCGCGGCATGCGCCAGGCGGAACTCTTCTGCACGTGCGCGGCGCACATCAGGCGGGCGATCTGGTGGCGGCCCTGCAAGCAAACGGCCTTACCGCATACGATCAGGTGATCTATCAGGCGCAGCCGGTCGATGCCCTGTCCGGCCCGATCTGGTCCGCGCTGAATATGGGCGCAGCGGTGCTGATCCATTCCGCCATGGGCGCGGAACGGCTGCTGGAGTTGGCGCGCAAGGCTGGTCAACATAAAGCTTTGACCCGTGCGCCCATCATCGCCATTTCAAGCGCCGCCGCCGCACCACTCAGGGCGGCGGGCGCCCGGGATGTCAGCATTGCAGGGCATCCCGGTCAGTCCGGCCTGATGGCGGCGCTGGAAAAACGGATGCGATGACACGGCAATGCTAGCGCTACGCCGCGAGGAAGCTTAAGAATTGATCCATCCTGCCCGAGATATGTTCCGAGGCCGCCATGAGCGCTGACACCTCCCGTCCTGAACCGATGGATACCGCCGGGTCCGGCCCCGCTCCTGACAAAAGCGCATCCCGCCCCACTGGGATGAAAGCGGGAAAATCCCGGTTCGGGTGCGCTTTCATTCTGGGATTTGCGGTTCTGGCGACCGGTATTGGCGGGGCAGCCGGCTGGTTGACAGGGCGGCACTCGTTCTCGCCCACATCGGGCGCAGAACCTACCGATAACGCCATTCCGGCACGTCCAGAAACAGCGAAAACCGTAAGCACTCCATCCGACCTTGTTGTAATCGAAGCCCGGCTGAATGCAGTGGAAGCGCTGGTCGAGGAACAGGATCAGCGCATCCGGGCATTTGAACGTCTCACCTGGAATATCGCGAGCCAGAATGATCGGATCATCGCACTTGAAACCGCGCGCGCCGCGCCGGTAAAGCAAACGAGAACCGCCTCCGGCGCCAATCTGGCGGCGCTGGAAACTCGACTTGAAGCGCTGGAAAACGCCTCGTCAGCCAATCTGTCGTCGGACGTGCTCGGCCAGATCAATGCGCTCAAAATCCAGCTGGGCGCCCTGAGCACGGACGTGCCGGATGAGAGGGATGATCCCGGGGACACGCAGAGCGCCACCAACCTGGTCCGCCGTGCATTGGCGTTTTCAGAACTGGCCGAGGCCGCCGCCCACTCCCGGCCCTTCGTCATGGAATACGCCATGCTTGGCGAAGTCTGGCCGGACGCGCCTGGGCTGGAGCCATTGATGATGCTCGCTAGCCAGGGCGTTCCCACCCGGAGCGCGCTGACCCGCTCCTTTCCCGGTCGCGCAATGCGCGAAGCTACCGGATACAGACGCCGCTGGCTGGGCGTGATTGAAGTCCGTGCGATCAACCGGAACAATGACGCCGTACAACAGATCGAAGATCTACTCATCGCAGGAGATCTGGCCGGGGCGGTGCGGAAAACCGAAGCTCTTGACACCGATGCCGCCCGCACCTGGCTCGACCACGCTCGCAAGCGCCTGACGCTTGAGGCGACTGTGTCGGAGCTGCGGGAAATCCTGGCCCTGCAAGCCGGTGAGGAACGCTGACATGATCAGACTGATTCTCACTGTCATATTGTGTGTGATCACTGCTTTTCTGGCGGTCTTCCTCACCCTCAACCCTGGTCTGGTTACAGTACAATTTCTTGGTGTGAGCGCACAGGCGCCTTTCGCGCTGGCCATGGGGGCGTTGACCCTGGCCACCTTTATTCTGGTCGTCGCCTGGTGGGTGATCGCCAGACTCTGGGCCGCTCCTGATGCATTTCGCCGCTTCTCCCTGCGCCGCCGCCGTGAACAGGGATTTGATGCGCTAGAGCAGGCTCTGGTCGCCGCCGCCGCCGGTCAGGGTGATCTCGCAATCCGGCAAGCCACCCGCGCAGGCGGCTTGCTGGATCGCCCCGCTCTGTCGCATCTGCTCGCCGCCCGCGCCGCTGAAGCAGCGGGCGATCTCGACAGCGCCCAGGTTCATTATGAGTCCATGCTGGAAGACGCCAGAACCCGGCTGGTTGCACAGCGCGGGCTGGTTTCCATCGCCCGGAGCCGCTCTGACCATCCGACTCTGCTCAGCCACGCCACCGAAGCCTTTGAGCATGCCGGTCAGGTCCGCTGGGCTTATGACGCGCTGTTCGACGCCCAAGTGAACGCCGGTCTGTGGGCAAAGGCGGAAATCACCCTGACCGCGGGCGAGCGGCGCGCCCACGTACCACGCGCTCAGGCCGCCCGTATGCGGGCGGTGTTGCTGACCGCCGAGGCGCGCCGTCTTGAGAGCCATGACCCGGAAACCGCCAGTCGTCTGGCCGAGCGCGCCTGCCTGGCCTCACCTGGTTTCGCCCCTGCCGCCGAACTGGCCGGACGTTTGCTGGCCATCCAGCGTCGCCATCGCCGGGCCGCCGAACTGATCAGGGAAAACTGGAAACACGCCCCCCACCCCGCCCTGGCGCGCGCCTTCGCCAATCTGCGCCGATCCGACACCAGAGCCAAACGCGCCGAGCGTATGAGCAAACTGGCTGCACTCAACCCTGATCATCGCGAGAGTCGGATATTGCTTGCGGAGACCGCACTGGATCAATCCAATCGTAACGCCGCGCGATCCGCCCTGGCGCCGGTGCTGGATATTTCGCCCGTCTCCGCACGCGCCTGCGCCCTGGCCGCGCGGCTGGCCCGGCTTGAAGGCGAGGACGACGAGGCCCGGCGCTGGATGACGCGCGCCACCCATGCTCCGGCGGAGGCTGACTGGTCAGACATTGATGAGAACGGACAGGCCTTCAACTATACCGATGCAGATTGGAAACGCATGGTGCAAAGCTGGGGAGAGGAGGCCGTGCTTATCCATCCTCGCCATGAACGCTATGAGATCGTCGCCGCGCCGGAAACCACACTGCTTGGAACCCGCAGCCATGCGCGCGATCCTCAGGCAGGCGGACCCGTCCCTGATTTTTACAAACCCGGCCCCGCGCCCGATGATCCCGGCCCGGCGCCCTCCAGGGATAAAGCTTGATAGAGCCCCGGCAGGTCTCCGCTCACCCGCGCCTGGTGATCGGCGTGTCCGGGGGGTCGGCCTCGGGCAAAACCGCAATCACTCAGGCTGCTGCACGCACCTGCACGCCCCTGTCCGTCGTCGTGCTGATCGAAGATGATTATTACACCGATCGTGGATCAAAAGCCGGTTTTGACGCCTCTGATTTCAATTTCGATCATCCCTGCGCCCGCGATCACGCCCTGCTGGCCCGACATCTGTCGACGCTGAAAGCCGGTCGGACCATTGAAAGGAGAATTATACGCAAAAGTGCCATTATGAATAAAATTATTTTTGGGGTTGACTTTTTGAAAATGTGTGTTATATCAGCAAAACAATGATGGGAGAATAAAAATGAAACTTAGCGAGTTAAAAATTGATGAACCAATTCCTGATACCTCCGGATCTGATGAAAATTATGCAGAGCGTTATGGGAGGGGTAGTACGGTTGTAATTGATGGTGAAGAATATGAATTAAGCAAGGAAACGATTGAAGCGATGCTTGCATGTGATCGGGGCGAAGGTACAATAACAACGGATGAAGAATTTGAAGAGATTTTCCATGGGCCCTATGAGAAAAATTAATCGTTTACCTCAATATGAAAAAGATTATAAACGTATATTGAGAAGTCATGCTAAACGTAAAGATATAATT
>RKRX01000061.1 GCA_007571185.1 Oceanicaulis sp. | reverse complement strand
GCCCGCCCGGACACCAGCGAAAACCGGTTTGACAATACATTGCGCCAGCTGGGCAACGCCATTGTCCAGCGCCGCTTGCAGAGCGCGATCAATAGCGGTCAGTCCCCGCTGATCCAGGCCAACTTGTCCTATGACGCCCAGTTCGATCTGGCTGACAAGGTCGGGCTATTCGCGGTCTCCAGCCCCGACCGTTGGCGTGAGGGCGTGGCCATGCTTGAACAGGAGTTGCGCCGTGCACAGGAGCATGGCTTCACCCAGGCCGAACTCAATGAACAACTGGCCAATCTGCGCACGCGTCTGCGCAACAGCATGGACCAGGCGGACACGCGTGAGAATACGGGCCTGTCGGACGCGCTGTGGCAGGCTTGGGTGAATGAAACGGTGTTCAGCCATCCTCGAGACAATCTGGCGCGTTTTGAAGCACGCGAAACCGATATGACGCTGGAAGCGGTGGAAACGGCCTATCGCGCCATGTGGAGCGCGGCGCCGCCCATGGTGATGGTGGCGCTCAATCAGGATCTCGCACAGGGTGAAGAGGCGGTGCGACAGGCTTGGCGCACGGCGTCGACCGAACCGGTCGCCCCGGTTGAAGAGGCCGGGAGCGTCGAATTCGCCTACACTGATTTCGGCGCTCCGGGGGCTGTGATCAGCCGGGCGCGCGTCGAGGATCTGGACGTGGACCAGATTGTGTTTGACAACGGCGTGCGCCTGAATGTGAAGACCACCGATTTTGAGGACAATGTTGTCCGGGTGCGCATAGAGTTCGGCGCAGGAAATCTGACTCCGTCCCCAACCCCCGCCGCCGGCGCCATTCTGGGTGCGGCTTTCGGCGGCGGCGGTCTGCAAGCTCATGACCGCGATGAACTTCAGCGTTTGCTGGCGGGGCGTTCAGTCGGTTATGGCCTGGCCGTTGGCGAGGACGGCTTTCGGTTTTCCAATGCGACGACTCCCGCCGATTTTGAACTTCAGATGCAGGTGTTGACCGCGTTCATGATCGCGCCAGGCTGGCGAGACGATGGGCTGAACCAGTTCCGCGCCATCGCTGAGGAAATCCGTCGCGGTCAGAATGCGCAGGCGGTCCAGGTAGCGGCCAGCCGGGTGAGCCGGGCGCTGCGCCGGGGCGATCCGCGCTGGGGGTTTCCGACCCGGGCCGAGGTGGAGGCTTTCACCATGGATCATGCCCGCACCATGCTGGCGCCGGCGCTGGAGCGCGCCCCGATCGAGATCACCATTATTGGTGATGTGACCGCGGAACGGGCGATTGAGGTGGTCTCGGCGACCTTCGGCGCCTTGCCGCAACGTGATAAGCGTTGGCCGGAGCATAAGGAGAACGCGGTCATCGGCTTCCCCGATCCCACGCCTGTCCCTGAAATTGTCACGTTCAACGGTCAGGATTATCAGGGCATGGCCAATGTCTACTACCCGACCGCCGACGGCTTTGATTCGCGGCGTCGCCGCGCCCATGCGTTGCTGCGGGCGGTGTACCAACTCAAGGCGATCGACCGTTTCCGGGAACAGGAGGGTGCGACTTATTCGAGTATTGTATCCAGCCAGCAATCGCGGACATTTGAAGACTATGGCTTCTTTTGGGTCGGACTAGATGTGAGGGTCGATGATATTGATCGCATGTACGCCATCGTTGATGAAATTTCGCTGGCCATGGCGTCAGGCGACATCACCGAAGATGAGCTGCGCCGCGCTCGTCAACCCATTCTGGAAAACATTGAAGAAAACCTTGAAAACAACCCGTTCTGGCTGGGGTCTTTGATCCGGGTGCAGGAACGGCCTGAGTCTCTCGACGACATCCGCTCGATTCGCTCGGACTACGAATCAGTGACGGTTGAGGAACTGACGGCTCTGGCGGGAGCTGCCCTGCGTCCGGATAACGCCTATCGCGTCTCCATTATTCCCCGGGATCTTGCGCCAAAAGACGGCCGGTAAGTCGCGCGTCATGGACGCAAGTCTAACGCTTGATCTGGTCCTGACCGGTGACGATCTGGCCGCAAAGACCGTATTTGACTGCGTCTTGAGCCGACAGCCAGAAATCACGATCGGTGTCTTTAATGATCGTATCCAGGGACTGACCGGTAGCGTCCGCGAATATCCGGTTCAGGCGCTCGCGCATGGTGCGCATTTCGCGAACCTGAATCTCAATATCAGAAGCCACGCCGCCGGCGCCGCCGGAAGGCTGGTGCAGCAGAAACCGGGTGTTGGGCAGCGCGTAACGGTCTTCTCTGGCCGCGCCCACATAGACCAGGGCGCCGGCGCTGGCCACCCAGCCCGAGCCCAGCACGATGACGCGCGGTTTGATGAATTGCATCGTGTCGTGAATCATATCCCCCGATTCCACATGACCACCGGGCGAAGAGACCATCATCAAGATGGGGTCGGCGGATTTGGCCGCCAAAGCGAATAACTGGGCGCAGACGTCACGCGCGGTCTTATCGGAAATACCGCCGGTGATCAGGATGGTGCGACTGTCAAACAGCGCCTTGCCGATGTAATCAGCGATTCTCAAAGCGTTCCTGTCTTCGTCATCTGGGTCATTGTTGTAAGTAACCAGGTCAGTATAACTGTAAAACATAAGACATCCTCAGATAGGGCATGGGACAGATCCGCTTCTCAAATGAGAGCGCGGCGCTTGCCGGTAAAACGAGCCTGCGATCAAACGTAAAGGATCCCGCGTGCATCAACAAGGTCGGCAACATTTAGGCGTGCACTGGAACGTGGACACCTCTAAAACCGGGTATTTGCGTGCAAAGCCCGTCCACTGCAAAGGTTGGGTTTGCGAAAAAGCAAGAACGTCTCGCCAATGTGGACCCTATGGCTGATACTCGTAAACCGGGCTTGCCCGCCAATCGTCACGATGCGCTTTTCCGAGCCTT
>RKRX01000116.1 GCA_007571185.1 Oceanicaulis sp. | reverse complement strand
ACACCAGAAGATAAAGCCGCACCACCCCTCTGAACCCGGTCAGCATCAGGGATGCGAGGAGCGCGATCATGCCAGCGAAAGGAATTCCCGCTTGGGCCGGAGGCTCAAAAGGCAAAGCGAAGTAAGATGCACTGCCCGCGGCAAACACTACAGGCGTCCACAGGATCAGCCGGGACGGTTCAGGCGCCTGGATATGCAGGGGGGCCCCTAGCACCGCGCCCTGAACACGCTCACCCCATCCCGGTTTGCGTTGCAGATATGAAAAATTACCAATCACAATCTGATCATGGCGTAAAGCACAGGCCAAGACTATGAATATGTCTCACTGACATGCTAAGGGAGTGTTGTCTTTCGCACCGCAACAAGTTTTCGCAATTGCAAAATCACAAGAAAATCGTCACCCGTTTTGCCCCATCACCAACCGGTTTCCTGCATATCGGCGGTGCACGGACAGCTTTGTTCAATGCCTTATTCGCCAAAGCCCATGGCGGTCAATTCAAGCTGCGTATCGAAGACACCGATCGCGCACGTTCCACCCATGAGTCAATCAAAGCGATTCTTGAAGGTCTGTCCTGGCTAGGGCTGGAATGGGATAGGGATGTCGTTTCACAATTCAAACGTACCGATCGCCACCGCACAGTCGTCCAAACATTGATAGATCAAGGGGCGGCGTTCAAATGCTATCTTACCCCTGAGCAAACTCAAGCCCTGCGCCATCAGGTTTTCACAGACGGTCGAGCTCTGCGCTCACCCTGGCGTGATAAGGATCCGTCGGAAGCGCCCCAGAGCACTGACTTTACGGTGCGCTTTCGCGCACCTGGAACCGATGTGGCGCTGATAGATGAGGTTCAAGGCGGGGTTCGCTGGGCAGGCAAGGAATTCGATGATCTGGTGCTGCTGCGCGCCGATAGCACGCCAACGTACAATTTGGCTGTGGTGGTGGACGATCATGACATGGGCGTCAACCATATCATTCGGGGCGATGACCATTTGGTCAATGCAGCGCGTCAAAGCCAAATCTATGCCGCGCTGGGTTGGAAGACACCTGTCTTTGCCCATATCCCACTGATCCATGGCCCTGACGGCAAAAAATTGTCCAAGCGACAGGACGCCGTGAGCGTGGGCGCCTATCGTGACATGGGTTACCTGGCATCCGGCTTGCGCAATTATCTGCTTCGTTTGGGTTGGTCCAAAGGTGACCAGGAATACTTTACCGATGCGGAAATGCTTGAGAGTTTCGACCTGAAAGGTCTGGGTAAGGCGCCATCACGGCTTGACCTTAACAAGATGAACTCGGTCAATGCTTGGCACATGAAGCGAACCGATGACGCACAATTGACCGATTTGCTCTGGTCCCGGTTGGAGAACCGTAACGATCTGCGTACGGACGATCAGGCGAAAGCCTGGGTTTTATCGGGCATGCGGGTGCTGAAAGAACGCGCCTCGACCCTCGCAGAACTGGAGGAACAAACCTATTTCCTCCTACGTTCCCGCCCGATCGAAATGACGGGGAAATTGGCCAAGGTGCTCGAAGGCGACGCCAAGGCCCGCATGCGGCGTTTGACGGAAGTGCTAAGAAAGACGTTGGACTGGACCGAAACCGCTCTGGACCACGTACTTGACAAGTTCGCCAAGGATGAAGGCGTTGGATTTGGTAAGGTGGGGCAGCCGCTGCGGGTTGCCCTAACCGGTGGCGCCCCGGCGCCAAACATCAGTTTCGTATTGGCTGTGCTGAAACGCAAGGAAGTCCTGGAACGACTTAAAGACGTGATCGATTAGGCTGTATCTGTTTGTCAAACCTGAAAGATCATGACGAAAAGTAAAGAGGTTAGAGATATGGAAAGTAAGATACAACCAAAGGGCAACGCCCAGTTGACTGTTAATGGTCAGACTCACGACTTACCGATCTTCGGTAGTGCGTTGGGCCCGGATGTGATTGATATTCGCACCCTGTATAAAAATGCAGGTCTGTTCACTTTCGATCCGGGTTTTACGTCCACCGCTTCTTGCGAAAGCCAAATCACCTATATTGACGGTGATGAAGGCACGCTTCTGTATCGTGGTTATCCGATTGATCAGTTGGCCGATAACGCCAGTTTCACCGAAGTCGCCTATCTGCTTCAAAATGGTGAACTCCCCAACGTCAAGGAATTGCAAGATTTCGATTGGAAAATCCGTCGGCATACGATGCTGCACGATCAGTTCGATCAATTCTTCTACGGTTTCCGTCGTGATGCACACCCGATGGCCATCATGGTGGGCAGTGTGGGTGCTTTGTCAGCCTTTTATCACGACGCCACTGAAAAAACCGTCAATGACCCGCAGGCGCGCCTGATCGCCAGCCACCGCATAATTGCGAAAATGCCGACCATCGCCGCTCGTGCGTACAAGTACTCCATCGGCCAACCCTTTATGGCGCCACGAAACGAACTCGATTACGCCTCAAACTTTCTGCAAATGTGCTTCGCGGTTCCAACCGAAGCATATGAAATGTCCCCTACCCTCGCTCGTGCGATGGACAAGATTTTTACGCTGCATGCCGATCACGAACAGAACGCGTCCACATCCACGGTGCGTCTAGCCGGTTCTTCGGGGGCCAATCCATTCGCCTGCATCGCCGCCGGCGTCGCGTCTCTGTGGGGCCCCGCCCATGGCGGCGCGAATGAAGCTGCGCTGAACATGCTCAACCAGATCGGCTCGATGGATAAAATTCCCGAATATGTCGCCAAAGCAAAGGACAAATCCGATCCATTCCGTCTGATGGGCTTCGGTCATCGCGTGTACAAAAATTATGATCCGCGAGCGAAGGTCATGCGCCAGATCTGCCACGCCGTGCTCGACGAACTCGATGTAAAGAATGACCAGCTTCTGGCTGTCGCCATGGAAC
>RKRX01000162.1 GCA_007571185.1 Oceanicaulis sp. | reverse complement strand
CCTTTCAACAACACTTCAACATAAACAGCCAGAAGAAATATTGCACAATGCATGCTTCAAATGCAATACTTTCCTTAGTTTCCAAAAATTACAATATGTCTATATCTGTAGCTTCTCTTGAGCATGAGGATACAAAAGAATCTTTGAAAGACTCCTTGCAAATTTTAGAACACCCTCAGTTTGTCATGGTTGGAGGAAAAATTCTGACGAAAGCTCCTGAATTGGTAGGCATTGACAACATTCCTGAAAGGGTTATAGATACGGTGAAAAGTATAGGGAAAGATGTTGTTGGACGACCTCAACTCATGTCTACAGCTTCCGTTTCAGCGGGAATCGGAGCCTATGTGACTCGAAGACTGTTCCTTGGAAATTTGAAAAGTGGTCGGTATCTATTATCACTTGATGATATTTTCGATTTATCACAAGATTTATAGCGGTGCTGTACCGGACAGGAGCGAACCATGTCATCCGCCCCCTCTCGCTATAGCCTGGTGGCCATCATCCTGCACTGGGTGATCGCCGTCATGCTGATTTCCATGGTGTTTGTAGGCTGGTGGATGGAGGATTTGCGCGAGGCGCTGTTTGCCGGTGAAGGTGATATCGGGCTGACCCAAGCGGTCTATAACTGGCATAAGACCGCGGGGTTGATCATCCTTGTTCTGTCTGTGGCGCGCCTGGCGTGGCGGCTGACCCATCCGGCTCCAGCGATGCCTGCAAGCATGAAACCTTGGGAGAGGCTGGCGGCCAAGACCGTCCATATAGGATTTTATGTCGTGATGATCGGCGCCCCCATCATGGGTTGGGTCACGTCTTCAGCTTCTGACTTCCCCTCCAAGCTCTTTAACCTCAACAGTGTTCTGCTGCCTGCTCTGCCTGTGCCGAAAACTGACGAGTTTGAGGCGCTCACCGCGACCATTCACGGCGCCTCGGGATGGGTCGTGCTCGTTTTGCTCACACTCCATGTCGGCGCCGCCCTCAAACACCATGTGATCAATCGTGATGGCGTCCTGACCCGGATGATCCCCGGTCTGAACATCCCGCCGCAAAATCGGGTTTGATTTTTTATGTCCTCTGGACATAGTATGTCGCGCACTTGTCCGTTCATGATCGACAAGCGCCAGATAGAGCCGAACACGCTTGGTAAAGGAGCCGCCCCATTCGCCCGATCGCCATTCTCGCTTCTCTCGCCCTTCTGACCACGCCGGCCTCGGCGCAGGAGTGGATCGTGGACCGGACCGCCAGTACGGTCACTCTCAAAACTGACGTGTTCGGTTCTACAATTGAGGGGATGTTTTCCGATTTTGACGCCCAGATCACGCTGGATCCTGACGATCTGGACGGCGCCCGGATCGATGCGGTCGTGCGCACGGGCTCGGGGGTTTTGAACGCGCCCGAACGACAAGGCGATATGGACGGCCATGCCGGTCTTGATCCTCAAAATCATCCCGAGGCGCGCTTTCAGTCCAGTTCCATCACGCGCTCTGGCGATGTCTATACCGCGCAAGGCCTGCTGACGATCAAGGGCGTCAGCCAACCCGCAACCCTGGTTTTCACGCTGCACGTTAAAGGCCAGCGCGCCGTAGCGCGAGGCGGTTTCACCCTCGCACGCGCTGATTTCGGAGTGGGAAAATCCGGCTGGGGCGGCGCTGCAGCTCAGGTTGAAATCCAGCTACACATCGAAGCCGACGCTGGGCAATAGGCGTATCGTTGCTCTCGATGAACAGTCATGTTGGCGCCAGATCATGATTCTGCCCCTGCCTGTCGAGACCCCCATCCAATCGGCTTCGGACCCGCAGGCGCTTGCCGATGCCGTCGCCATTCTGGCGCAAGGCGGCTGTGTCGCTGTACCTACGGAAACCGTTTACGGGCTTGCCTGTGACGCCCGTCATCGGGAGGCGGTCGCCGGGGTTTATGCGGCCAAGCGCCGGCCTGGCTTTAACCCTCTCATCGTGCATGTGGACAGTCTTGAGCGTGCAAGAACGCTTGTGGATCTATCCTCAAAAGGTCTCGCGCTCGCCCGGGCATTCTGGCCCGGCCCGCTGACTTTGGTCGCGCCAAAGACCGCTTTCGCCGCCGTCAGTGATCTGGCGACGGCGCGCCTGGATAGCCTGGCTGTGCGCTGGCCCAAATCCAGAACGCTAACCCATCTTGTAAAGGCTGTGGGACGCCCTCTCGCAGCGCCCAGCGCCAATGCTTCGGGTACGGTCAGCCCAACCCGGGCCGAACATGTTAAGAAAAGTTTGAACGGCTGCATCCATCTTATTCTGGATGGCGGCCCTTGCCCGGTTGGCGTGGAGAGCACGATTATCTCTCTGCTTGATCCTGATCGGCCCGATCTGTTACGCCCCGGCGGCGTCCCGCGATCCAGCCTTGAAACAATCACCGGTCCGCTTTGCCATCAGGCTCCACTGTCGGAAACCGCCCCGAGCTCACCAGGGCAATCAAACCGCCACTACGCCCCTCGCGCCCGGATGAGGTTGAATGTAACCCGTCCCGAACCGGATGAAGCCTATCTGGGTTTCGGACCGCATCCCGAAATAGAACACAGCAGGTTTTTCAATCTTTCCCAATCACAATGCCTTGCTGAAGCCGCGGCGAATCTGTTCGCGGGCTTGCATTGGCTCGATTCAAAAACTGATCAGATTGCCGTAGCGCCAATACCTGAAGCGGGGTTGGGGGAAGCGATCAATGATCGATTGCATCGGGCGGCGGCGCATTCGGAAAGCATGTCTGCTATTGCCTCTGGTTCTCGTTCGGCATAGGCGTCTCTCCGCTTGCCCTGTTTGCACACGGCGTCCAGCCAAAATCGGGCGTGAGCGCCCGAAGGTGGACGAGACTCTCCTCTGAACGGGACACGAAATTAGGCGGAAGACTCCATGTTCGACTCACT
>RKRX01000030.1 GCA_007571185.1 Oceanicaulis sp. | reverse complement strand
GGCGCCGCACAAACCCCTGCGCAGCACTCAGGTTTATTGGAAAAAAGATATGACTGGGCTTCGCCTGTACGATACGGCAGCGCGCGAAAAGCGTGTTTTTGTCCCGATCAACCCTGATCGTGTGACCATGTATGTGTGTGGGCCGACGGTTTACGCACCTGCACACCTTGGCAATTTTCGTCCAGAAGTCGTGTTTGACGTGCTCTTCCGATTGCTGCGCTATTTTTATGGCGAGAGGGCGGTGCTGTTCTCTCGGAACTTCACCGATATAGACGACAAGATCAACGCCGCTGCAAAAGGCAAAGGGGTTGATATCGCCGTGATCACCGATCGCTATACGGACATTTATCAAACCGATGCAGCGGCGTTGAATGTTTTACCCAAGACCTTTGAGCCCACCGCGACCGGTCACATGCCCGAGATCATCGCTTTTATCGAGCGGTTGATCGCAAACGGGCCCGCCTATGTTACAGAGAGACACGTCTTGTTCTCGGGCGCCACCCATAAGCCATACGGGGAATTCTCACGCCAGTCTCGGGGAGAGATCATTGCCGGTAAGCGGGTGGACGTGGCGGCTTACAAGAGAGACCCTGTTGATTGCGTGTTGTGGAAGCCGGCGGACGATGACATGCCCGGTTGGGAGAGCCCTTGGGGGCGCGGGCGTCCGGGTTGGCATGTCGAATGCTCGGCGATGATTGAGAACTCTTTAGGTGAGACCATCGACATTCATGCTGGCGGCGTCGACCTGGTGTTTCCGCATCACCAGAATGAAATCGCCCAGTCGGTCTGCGCCCATGGCGGCAAACCCCTCGCCCGTTATTGGTTGCATAACGGCGTTCTCTGTCTGAACTCTGGAAAAATGTCCAAATCCGAGGGCAATGTGGTGACCGTGCACGCTATGCTGGCGGATGGCGTGCAAGGAGAGACAATCCGCTATAGCCTGTTGTCGGGGCATTATCGTGCACCGTTGGAATGGAGCGCGTCCCTTGTCAATCGCGCCCGGAAATCCCTTGATCGTCTATATGGCGTGTTGCGTCGTCTCAACGATGTTCAACCGAGCGCGACAGGACCGTCCGAGCCGGTGATCATGGCGCTCTGCGATGACCTGAACACGCCCAGGGCGCTAGCGGCGCTGTTTGCAATCGCTGGTCGGGCGAATAGAGCGGACACACAAGCCGAGCAGGCTCAGGCCAAGGGTGAGTTGCTGGCGGCCGGCGCCTTGCTCGGCCTGTTTGAGACGGACCCGGATACATGGTTTGGCCTGGACGCCGTTCCAGAGAAAACCCGGATCGAGATTGATCAGCTGTTGCGAGATCGGGCAGCGGCGCGCGGGGCGCAGGACTTTGAGCGCGCGGATGTTATTCGCGACCGGTTGGCGGCGAAAAACATCCAGATCGAAGATGGTCCCGAGGGCGTGACCTGGCGGTTGAGGGACCAAATCCTGAAATCCGACATGCAAGGGCGAACACAACCGCTATGAGCGATATGTACTCCACAGACATTCTACAGCTGGCGGCCGATATTCCCCATATCGGACGTCTGTCCGCCCCTGACGCCACCGCTTACAAGGCATCGCGCATTTGTGGGTCAGAGCTGACGCTGGACCTCAGGATTTCTGAAGGCAGGATTATTGGTCTGGGGCTTGAGTTTGAGGCTTGCGCTTTGGGTCAAGCCAGCGCCAGCGTGTTCGCTCGGGCCGCGTTGGGGGCGAGCCGGCAGGAGATCATCGATGCGCGCAACGCTCTTAGGGCGATGTTACAGGGTGCGGGCGCGCCTCCCCGGGGTCGATTCGCGGCGCTGGTCGCACTTCAGCCTGCTGCATCCTACCGTCAGCGTCATGGTTCTATTCTTCTGGCGTTTGAAGCTGCGGTCACAGCTTTTGAGATGGCGGCGTCGTCTGACATCAAGAAGTTGTGACTGCGTTGATACGCAGCGGATTGAAGGCATGAGCGACACATTTCCAGATACGAATCGGTCAAGGTGGAAAGACGTACCCGCTCTCGCCGGATTAGGAATCCTGCGTGCGTATCAGATCGGGCTGTCGCCGATCCTGTACGCCCTAGGCGTACGATGTCGACATGAGCCAAGTTGTTCCAGTTATGCTGCTGATTGCATAAAGGATCAGGGACTCTGGCGCGGATGTTGGCTCGCAGCGGGACGCGTTTTTCGCTGCCGTAGCGGAGGAAGTTGGGGCTATGATGCAGCACCCGAACCCCGACCTGACATTGCGTGGTGGAAAATTTGGGCGTTGCGCGAAGGGCCTGCGCAAAGTGAAGACGGATATGTGGAAACAGAACAAACAGAACGATCCGATCGCGGCGCCGACGAACCGGGGGACGCAGGCAGCGCGGGTCAGCCTGTCCGCACAGGAATCTCGGCGATTATCGTCACCTATCGCACGGGTGATGTCTTGTTCCGGTGTATTGACTCTGTTCTGGCCTGTCCTGATATCGATGAACTGATCCTGGTCAATCACGACAATCCCGCCGGGACGGTCGCTGTGCTCGAACAGCGCGCCCGGCTTGATCACAGGCTGCGACTCATTCACAGCGGCGCCAATCTGGGTTTCGCTAGGGGCTGTAATCTGGGCGCCCGATCTGCGCATGGCGAGGCGCTGTTATTCCTCAATCCAGACGCTTTGCTCAGACCTGGCGGCGCCCGGCGCATGTTTGAAGACACTCGGGAACGCACCGAACCTGTCATTGTCGGGGCATGCCTGATCGTCGAGGATGGTTGTGAGCAGCGCGGCGCCCGCCGCGGCGTGCTGACCGTATGTTCCGCTAGAGGCGCATTTCTGGGTCTGTCCCCACAGTATCACCGTGAGCATGACCCGCTGACGGAGACCCCTGTACCCGTGCCGCACGATACGGGGGCAGCCAGGCTGAGGACGCGCAAGGGATACGA
>RKRX01000214.1 GCA_007571185.1 Oceanicaulis sp. | reverse complement strand
GATGGCGTGTTCAGGATCGACACCCAGATGCAGCACCTAGCGTCGGCTATTGACGACGCCCAGCGGGCAGTTTCCGGCGATCGTGCGGTGAGTCTGGTGCTCAACACGCATCTGCATGGAGATCATGTCCTGGGCAATGCTTTCTTTGCCGAACAGGGCGCCGCCATCATGGCCCACCCCAATGTTCGACCCGCGCTGATCAATCCGGTGACCGCCCAGCTGACCGGCGCCACACCCCAACCGTTATCAGGCCGGTTTCTGCCCACTGTAGGAGTTAATCATGGCGATGTGATCACACTGAACGGGGAAACCGCCCGTCTGTACCATACCCCGGACGCTCACACCCATGGCGATCTGTTCGTGGTGTTTGAAGAAGCAGACGTGATCCATGCCGGAGATTTGCTGTTCTCGGGCTGGTTCCCCTATATAGACCTTGATAACGGCGGCACGGTCAGCGGCTATATCGCCGCCATGCAGGCTATCGTCGATGTGGCGGGGGAGGATACCCAAATCATTCCTGGCCATGGCCCGCTCTCCACGCGGGCTGATCTTGAAGCCAGCATCGCCATGCTGACTGAGGCGCAGGCTGCGGTCTCCGCCCTGGTGAAGCAGGGGCTCACTCTGGAGCAGATCCAGCAGGCCGAACCCCTCGCCGCACTTCATGAAGCGTGGAATTGGAGGTTCATCACCACAGAGCGCATGGTGTGGACCCTTTACCGTGATCTGACGGGTAAAACCCGGTAATGGGAAAGACGTGCAAATGCCGCCGCCACATAGGCTGGCCTTACCGGATCATCAGTGACTGTTGCCCGCCAAGTTCGACATGTGTGGTTGCTGGCATGGTGACAGAAGTCTGATTCGCGGCCCGGATTCGCGTCCCCATCGCCTGGCGGCGAATCACGTGTCAGGTCGGTTGTCGATTTTCCCTGCTGCGCAGGCTGGACAATTGCGTAGTGCGCGCAGAGTCACCGTTCGGCTGCGACCTGACAGCCCGTCATACAGGCTCAATCGACCGACTAGCGGCGTGCCTGCGCCAGTGATCAGCTTTATGGCTTCCATGGCCATCTGCGCTCCGATGACGCCGGTCAGGGTGCCGACTACGCCCAGGGTTGCACAGTCTTCAGCATCGGGTGGAGGTTCAGGCGTCCAGCACTGATAACAGGGCGCATCTTTACCCAGATGCGGCGCGAACACGCCCAGCTGGCCCTCCCATCGTCCCACAGCACCCGATACCAACGGGATTTTGTGTCTGAGGGTTGCAGCGTTCACCGCGAACCGGGTTTTGAAATTATCACAACCATCAAGCACCAGATCGCTGCCCTCAACAAGTGCAGGCAGGGTTTCAGGCATAGCGGGCACAGGCCGGGGATCAATCTGCACAGCGGGATCAAGCGCCGTCAGCGCTTTGGCGGCGCATTCCACTTTTAGCGCGCCTATATCCTCGGTGCGAAACAGCACCTGGCGCTGAAGATTGTCCAGCGAGACCGTATCAGGATCCACAAGACGCAGTTTTCCCACCCCGGCGGCGGCCAGGTAAAGGGCGGCTGGCGCGCCCAGCCCGCCAACGCCGATCAAGGTGATCCGGGCGTCGGTCAGCCTGCGTTGCCCGGGACCGCCCAGTTCTTTAAGGACGATGTGACGGGCGTGGCGGGCGATATCAACGGTCACGGGCGGGTTCCATTGCCGGGGATGGGCGGAGGCGCCCAGCGATGGCGATAAGCCCTGTAGCGACAAGCAGCAAGAGCAGCGCCATTATCCGGGGAGTATCACATTCTGCTGCAGGAACGCACGGGAACCCGTGTTTGCCGCTGGCTCTCGGGTGCGAACAGCGTCAGGGTGCGCCCTTGGTTATTTTTGCTGGAAGATCGCCTCTGTGCCCGTTTCCTGTCCCACATGCGCCTTGTCCGCCGATCAACAGGCGGTTGTCGATTATGCTCTGCAAGGCGATGCGCATCTGTTCCTGACCGGACGTGCGGGGACAGGAAAAACCGCTGTTACAAGCGCCATTCTGCGCCGACTGGGGTCCAAATCGGCTGTGGTGGCGCCCACCGGGGTGGCGGCGATGAATGTCGGCGGGCAGACCCTTCACAGTTTCTTTCGTCTGCCTCCGCGTCTGATAACACCGGGCGAGATCCGGCGTCTGCGCAACAAAGGGGTGGTCAAGGCGTTGACCACGCTGGTGATCGACGAAATCTCCATGGTTCGCTCGGACATGATGCAGGCTGTCGATCTTTCCTTGCGCCTGAACCGGGACAGCACGGAGCCTTTTGGCGGAGTGCGGATTATCGTGGTGGGTGATCTGGCCCAGTTGCCGCCCATCGCACAGGGTGAAGAAGGCGTATTTCTGGAAGAAATCTATGGCGGTCCGTTTTTCTTCCACGCCCCGGCTTTCCGCGAGGCAAGGTTCACCATGGTGGAGCTGACCGAGGTGCATCGTCAGGACGACCCCGGGTTTGTCGAGGTGCTTAACGCTGTCCGTGATGGCGCACTCACCGATGACCTTGCTGAAATCCTCAATGGGCGCGTCACGGGCCGGACAGGGCTGGAGGCTTCCGGTGATCATGTGGTGCTGACGCCGACCAACCAGATCGCCTCCGGCATCAATCAGGCCCGGCTGCAAGAGCTGTCCGCCGCCCCGCGCGGGTTCCCGGCAAAAGTGGAGGGTGAGTTTGATTCTCGACTTTTCCCCACAGATGACCCGCTGGTGCTGAAAACAGGCGCCCGGGTGATGATGATCCGCAATGATTCCGGCGGGCGTTATGTGAACGGATCAATTGGCGAGGTGCTGGGTTTTGTCTCCAAGGGTGTGAAAGTCCGCGTCGATGGCCAGATAGTGACTGTCGGGCCGGTGAGTTGGGAGCGGATGCGCTATGTCGCCAAAGGAAACTCGGGCCAGCTCAAGCGTGAAGTCATCGGTTCCTATGTACAATATCCGCTCCGACTGGCCTGGGCGATGACGATTCACAAAGCGCAAGGACTGACACTGGACAAGGTCTATCTGGACATGTCCCGCCTGCTTTTCGCTCACGGACAGGCTTATGTGGCGCTGTCCCGCGTCCGGTCGATTAAGGGACTCGAACTGTCCCGCCCCTTGCGCCCCTCCGACATTATCACCAATCCACGTCTGTTTGATGTAAAGAGTTTCTGCGATTATCCGCCGCCGGGGATTGGCGGATGAACTGGTGAAAGCGTTGGCGCCGCACAGGGTGCGGACGGATCAAGAGCCGACCTTGCCAACGGTTCAGAACCCCTGAACCCTTTGGTGTGCGGGGTGACGCCGCAGATGAGCTGGAACACGGAACTGGGATACGGGGCCCGGCCGGTCAGGTTCTGTGTTCATATGTGAGTAGCTGTCTCAGCGAATGGTGCGCCGGGCTGGAGATCATCGGGTTCAAGTGGACACCTCTAAAAACCCCTATTTTGGGTGAGCGGTTAATGTGAGGTCACTGCTAAGTCTTTGTTTTTCCAGCCTCTGGCCTTCTAAAGGGATGAACATTGAGTGTAGGTGTTGGGTTTTTAGAGATATCCAAGTGGTGAATTGAAGCCGTTACGGTGTTTGCGAGACTAGCGACCGGATTCGTTTTGCTGCAACCTGCGGGCGCACAATGCCGATCCGATTCGCCTGCAGGAGGCCGTCGTGACTGATGCCACGTTCACCTCGGATCCGTTTCGCGTTTCTGCTACATTATCTCGCGTTCGTCCTTCCGCCACGATTGCGGTGAGCATGAAGGCCCGCCAACTCAGGGCCGTGGGAAAGGATGTGATTGGTCTGGGGGCGGGCGAGCCGGATTTCGATACGCCTGATCATATCAAGCAGGCCGCGATTGAGGCGATTGAGTCCGGCCAGACCAAATACACCGATGTGGATGGCTTGCCTGAACTGAAAGAGGCGATCTGCGCCAAGTTCAAGCGTGATAACGGACTTGAGTACACACGCGCCCAGGTCAATGTGTCACCGGGCGGCAAGCCGGTGATCTACAACGCTTTCGCCGCGACTTTGAATCCGGGGGATCAGGTCGTGATCCCAACGCCGTACTGGGTCAGCTATCCTGAGATGGCGCATCTGTGTGGCGCTGAAACCGTGTTCGCTCACACCAGCGTGCATGAGGGCTATAAGCTCAAACCTGAAACCTTGGAGGCGTCGATCACAGCGCGCACGCGCTGGGTGGTGCTGAACTCGCCGTCTAATCCCACCGGAACGGCCTACACAGCAGATGACCTTAAGGCCCTTGCCGAGGTTCTGACGCTTCACCCCCATGTGCTGATACTGACCGACGATATATATGAACACCTGGTCTATGACGCTTTCGAGTTTTCCACCATCGCCCAGGTGGCACCCAATCTATATGATCGTGTTCTGACCATGAACGGGGTCTCCAAAGCTTACGCTATGACCGGCTGGCGGATCGGGTATGCAGCCGGGCCTGAAACGCTTATCAAGGCTATGGCCAAGGTGATGAGCCAGACCACGTCCAACCCCTGTTCGATCAGCCAGTGGGCCTCTGTGGCGGCGCTCAACGGTGATCACAGTTTCCTCGCGCCGCGCAATGCCGTGTTCAGGATGCGCCGTGACGCCATGCTGGAAAAGATCAAGGCGGCGCCGGAACTGGCGGCGCCGCCGCCGCAGGGTGCGTTCTATATCTTTGTCGATTGCACAGGCCTTGTCGGTCAAACTTCCGCAAGAGGCATGTTGATGGAGACTGATCTGGATGTGTGCGAAGCACTGCTGATCGAAGAAGGCGTGGCCGTGACGCCAGGGACGGCTTTCGGCGCAGCGCCGCCGAGCTTCCGATTATCTTACGCTACCGATGATATGTCACTGGAGGAGGCGGGGGCGCGGATTGTTCGTTTCTGTGAAGAGGTGAATTCGCCTTATTGATAAAATCAATAGATTTCAGTATGGGACTCAGTTGGATTTTCTATCTGACCTCATACATTGTGGAATTATACGCAAAAATCCAGCAGCCGAGGGAACGGTTATGGACATCAATATGGGTCTGACCCGGGAGCAGCGCGAAGCCATGGCTCAAGCTGTGACTGCTTTGCTGGCGGATACTTATGCACTGTATTTCAAGACTCATGCCTATCACTGGAACGTCACCGGGCCGCGCTTCCACGATCTGCACGCCATGTTTGAAGAGCAGTACACCGAGTTGTGGCAGGCCACCGACGAGATCGCTGAACGTATCCGCGCGCTAGGCGTGCTTGCGCCGATCTCCTATGACGAGATGGCGGCCTCAGCTGTTGTCAAGCATGATGCCGTTACCCCAGATGCAAATGCCATGGTGACCAATCTGATTGCCGGTCATGAGCAGGTGGGGCGCCGCGCCCGCGCCGCGCTGAACTTGGCCGAAGAACATGGTGACGAAGCCACCTCCGATCTGGTCTCGCCGCGTATCACCGCCCACGAGAAGACCGCCTGGATGTTGCGCGCCACGCTTGCCTGATCTTCTTCGTTGGATGGAAGGACACCCTGACGCATTGAATCGACACGGTTTCCTGCGCGTGGATGGGAAAGGGTGTGCGTCCTTGAACTTGAAAAATCTTGTAAGGATAAAAATATCTGGTTTTTGGAAGTTTTAATTGGGTGTCACTTATGCCGAAATAGCATAAACCCTCATCTCCTCTTACGTTTAACTTCATCCATGATAAAATCGCGGAAGGCTTTGACCCGACGTGAGGCGCGCAGTTCTTCGGGGAAAATAAGGAAAATCTCAAAAGGAGGGCCTTCAAACTCAGGTCTGATGCACACCAGGCGCTCATTTTCGCGAGCCATGTAGTCCGGTAGCCCCACAAGTCCCAGCCCCGCCTCGGCAAGGCGCATCATGCCATTGAGCGTACTGGCCTCGGTTCGGGGGGTGCGTGGCTTACGCCCCGACGCCAGCCCCAGATCCAGATGCCAGTTCAGATTGGGGATGGGGGCGAGCCTGCCCGGGCCGTAACCGATAAAGCTGTGATGGTCGAAATCGGCCAAGCTCTCCGGGACGCCTTTGCAGGCTAGATAATTTTCGGAGGCATAAAGATGCTGGTTCACCACCATCAGCTTGCGCTGGATCAGATCGTTTTGGGTCGCCGCCCAGGGCCGCAACGCCACGTCCGCCTCTAGGTTGGCGATGTCGAGCTCATGATCGACTAGCAGTAATCGAATCCGGATATGAGGATAGTCAGCTTGAAAGCGCGACAGGCGCGGCGCCAGCCAGATCGCACCCATGGCGGTGGGGGCGGTGACGCGCAGCAGGCCGCTGGGCTCATCGCGACAATCAAGCACATTAGCTTCGGCCGCTGCAATTTTGCCCGCCACTTCCCGGCTGGCTTTATAGAGCACCCGCCCGGGCTCGGTGAGCAGGAGGCCGCGAGCATGGCGATGAAACAGCTTCACGCCCATCTCAGTTTCCAGCATCGAAATCTGTCGACTGACTGCAGATTGGGACAGAGTCAGAGCTTCTGAGGCGCCTGTGAGCGAGCCTGCTTCAGCCGCAGCGTGGAAGGTTTTCAGTTTGTCCCAGTCCATCATGGAGTCCTTACAGGCGAATCGTCATCCCGTCGGCGAGTGAATTGCGGTAGGCGCGCCAGGCCGGGAAAAAGCTCAAAATAGCAGCGGCGCCTGTCACCACACCTACGATGGCCAGATCATAGAGCCCCGGCGTCAACACCGGAAGGATCAGGCCGAAGCGGGTTTCCAGCATGGGCGCCAGGATCGCCAGTGCGCCATAGGTGGTTCCCGCGCCCAGAAGGGCGCCCGACAGTGCTATGAGTGCGGCTTCGGTCACCAGTAGGGTGAACACGTGGCGGGGACGGGCGCCCAGCGCCCGCAAGATCGCCATTTCTCGCCGACGTTCATTCAGGCTGGTCAGGATGGCGGTGAGGATCGAGATCAGCCCGGTCAACACCACAAGAGCGGCGACGGCCGCCAGTGTACGTTCGGCGGCACCCACAATGCTCCACAACTGCGCCAGTGCAACACCGGGAATGACCGCCTGCAACGGTTCTTCGCGATAGGTGTTGATCGCCCTTTGCAAGCGCAACGCCGCTATGGGGCTGTCCAGTCCCACATAGAAGGCGGTGATCTGTTCGGGGGTTAGATCCATGGCGCGCAGTTCATCAACGGGAATAGCGGCGCCCGCGCCCGTGGCGCCGCCCATGTGGATCACGTCTATGGCCTCCAGCATCACCATGATCGATCGGTCCAGCGGCGTGCCTGTGGGCGCCAGAATTCCGACGATGGTGAAAGGGTTGGCGTCATGCTCGATGAAACCGACCCGCCCCATGCCATGGGCGATAATAATCTTTTTACCCGGCTCATAACCCAGTTCGCGCGCTGCCGCAGCGCCGATCACCGCTTCGAACACATCCCCGAAGGCATGACCGTCTTCAAAACGCAAACGCCGCTCGCCGCCATACCGGTAGTGCTCGAAATAGCCTGCGGTCGTGCCGATCACTCTGTAACCGCGATGAGAGTCACCCAGGGAAATTGGCACGGTCCAAGCCACGCCTGGCGCGTTGGCCACTGTCTGATAGCTTTCCCAGGTGATGTTGTTGGTTGCGTCGCCGATATGAAACACCGAATAAAGCATCAGGTTTACCGGGCTCGATCGCGCCCCCACAATCAGTTCAACGTTTGAAATTGTATTCTCGAAGCTGGCGCGGGCGCCATGGCGTATTTTCTCCACGCCCAAGAACAGCATCACCGAGATGGTTACGGTCATCACGGTGAGAATTGCGGTGGTCTTGCGATTGGCGATTGAACGCAGCGCCAGGTTCAGGATCGGCAATTGGGCCATCACGCTGTCTCCGCGCTCTGGACGATGTTGATGGATTTCAGATCCAGCGCCCTGTCAAACTGGCCTGTCAGTCCGCCATCATGGCTGACAAAAAGCAGAGCAGCGCCAGAGGCGGTGCATTCGTCCCTGAGGAGCCTGATGAAAGCGTCGCGGCTGTCGGCATCCAATGCCGAGGTCGGTTCATCAGCCAGGATCAAGCCCGGTCGACCCATTAGCGCCCGAGCGGCGGCCACCCGCTGTTGCTGCCCCACCGACAGGCTCGCTGCGCGCCTGGACCAGACCGCGTCCGCGTCCAACCCCAGTCGCTGTAACAATCTGCGGGCTTCGACCTGCAACCCGCCAGCCGCTCTGGCCCGTCTGGCGCGCTCTGCAGAGAACCGGCAGGGCAAAGTGACATTTTCACCAACCGGAAGATAAGGCAGCAGGTTGAACATCTGGAAGATCACACCCAACCGGGCCGCGCGAAAGGCGTCACGTCCAGATGCGGTCAAGGCGTTCATGGATTGACCGAGCACTTCGATCTCACCGTCTCGAGGCTCCAGAATGCCGGCGACCAGCCCCAAAAGGGTGGATTTGCCTGAGCCGCTTGCTCCACGCAGAAAAATGCGCTCGCCCGCCCTTACGGTCAGATCATCAAGGACGATCACATCGGGCTGACGCGCGGTGTAAGAAAAGCGCAACCCGGTCAGGGACAAAGCAGGCGGGAGTAGTGTGGCGGGCATATCAGCGATCATATCTCCCCATGTACATGCGGCGCCGCAGCCAACCCGGTTACAAAACCGGAGAGCTTCAGGCCACTTCCGATTCAACCGCCGCGAACGCGGCCTGATGAGCCAGGAAGCGTTCGGCTTCCAGCGCCGCCATACACCCCATGCCGGCAGCCGTGACAGCTTGACGATACTGGTCGTCGGTCACATCCCCCGCGGCGAAAACGCCGGGGATAGAGGTGGCGGTGGAATCAGGCTTGGTGACCAGATAGCCGCCTTCTTTGGTTTCCAATTGGCCGGTGAACAGCTCTGTAGCAGGGGTGTGTCCGATAGCCACGAACACGCCATCAGCGGCGTGCTCGGATGTCTTGCCGGTCCTGACGTTTTTCAAGCGTACGCCGGTGACCGCCTTGACCGGCTTCTCATCGCCAATGATGTCTTCGAGCACGCTGTCCCAGATCACGTCCACCTTGGGGTGGTTGAGCAGGCGCCCTTGCAGGATTTTTTCCGCTCGTAGGCTATTGCGACGGTGCACCAGGGTGACTCTGGAAGCGAAATTGGTCAGGAACAAGGCTTCTTCCACAGCGGTGTTTCCGCCCCCCACAACGATGACGTCGCGCCCACGATAGAAAAAGCCGTCACAGGTGGCGCATGCGGATACGCCGAAACCCTGAAAGGCCCTCTCGCTCTCAAGGCCAAGCCATTTGGCGGTGGCGCCGGTAGCGATCACCACGGTGTCGGCGGTATAGGCCGCGCCCGAATCTCCTGTCAGGGTGAATGGGCGTCTGGACAGATCCGCCTCAACGATCAGGTCATCGGAAAGGACAGCGCCGACATTTTCAGCCTGCGCTTTCATCTGGTCCATCAACCATGGACCTTGGATCGGATCAGAGAACCCGGGATAGTTTTCCACATCGGTGGTGATGGTCAACTGGCCGCCCGGTTGCAGGCCGGAAATCAGCAATGGCCTCAGCATGGCCCGTGCGGCATAGATGGCGGCGGTATAGCCGGCGGCGCCGGAACCGATAATGATGATTTTTATGTGACGGGTTTCCGCCATACCGCCTCCTTTTCATTTTGGTCGAGCAATATGATCTGAGACACTTGCTCTGAGGGTATGGATCGACTGGGCGCTGAGTTTGCCTCTAGCATGGAAGATTTCAAGCACGGCCTGCGCTGCCCTTCCGGTTTCGTCAAGCGGGACATAGTTCCACACTTCCAGACGACCTAGATAGGGGCGTACGGTGCCCTGACCCTCCAGACCGGTGTAAAGAGCGCGGAACTTGCCCGGACGCCCATCCACGCCCAGCCGATAAACCGGCGTGCCTGTGGCTGCAGCTTCACATAGCATGTTTGCAGAATCCTCGGTGACGCAGATCCAGTCCGCCGCGCTGAGAAAGGCGAAATAGGGGTTGGCGCCTTCACCATGGTGCAACCAGGCTGTCGGGTTGGCGTCATAGCGTTTCCTGAGTTGATCCGCCAGGGTTCGGGGTGTGCGTCGGGAGAGGGTGATCAT
>RKRX01000180.1 GCA_007571185.1 Oceanicaulis sp. | reverse complement strand
TACCCAGTCCCGTCAGCGTCGAGGGCGTCTGTGCCGCCTCCAAACGTGAAACCGCCGTGCTGCAACCGGTGTAAACACCATTCTCCTCTGACTCACAGGATCGAGCCTCAACCACCTGACGGCGGCCCCGAGCTCCTACAGTATCACTAAAAATGGAGATATATCGCCGATCAATTTGCTGCAGCCCTGTACCCGAGCTGCTCGTGCCGAGCCAGTTAGTAGGTGAGGGCGAGGCCCGGCGAGCCTGATAAGCCATGGCTCCCTCCACCACGTCCCAGTACACCGTTAGCCTAGAATCAGGACTGCTCTGCGCCGATGGCGGAGCCACCCGCATATTGCCAGGCCCAGGAAGTTGCGTCTGCGCCTCGATCAAGCCAGGCATGCACGCAAGCAGTGCAAGCGCCAGAGACAGGGCGGCGGTGCGACGGCGATCAAAAAACATGTGAAAAACCCTGCACAACGCCCCGCACGCACCTCGCGCGAAAAAACCAAGCAAGCCCGTTATGCTTGGAGCTTGGAGCTTGGAGCTTGGAGCTTGGAGCTTGGAGCTTGGAGCTTGGAGCTTGGAGCTTGGAGCTTGGAGCTTGGCATTCTAACAACCTCACTGTTCACAGTCAACGCGGAAATCGCAGGATCACCCTAGCGAATCGCCCTGATAGCCCTACCCGATCGTCGACCATACAGCAACACCCCAATCCTGTAGACACTGCATAACGTCACAATGTCAGGCGGCAGTCTCAGCATCCACACCATGGCCCAAACGCTTGAGAAAAAAGCTGAGAATACCGAACACGACCCCCAACCCCACCGCAAACCAGCCGATGGAGCCAAACACGGCGGCATAGCCATTGAGCGCGGCCTCAGGGTCAAGAACCTGCCCGGCCACAGTGTCAGTGGCGGTAAAGCGTGCAATGACACCCGCCACGTACTGGGCGAAAGCCGAAGACAGGAACCAGCCCGCCATCATGAAGCTCACCACAGCGGGAGGGCTGAGTTTGGTGATCGCCGATAAACCCACCGGCGACAGGCACAGTTCACCGGTCGTGTGCAACAGATAGGCAAGCGCCAGAAAAATCAACGGCACACGGAAGTCATCCCCGGCAAAATTGACACCCCAGACAAGCACCAGGAAGCCCAGACCCACCTGAATCAGAGCAAGGCCGAATTTCAGGCCCGTGTTGGGGTTCTTTCTCAATCTAGCCAGGAACGCCCACAGAGCGGCAAAGAGCGGCGCGAAAATCAGAATGAAGCCCGCGTTGAAGGACTGGGTCTGGGATGCGGTGATCTCAAACTGGCCTATGCTAAGATCGGTGTTGCGCGCGGCAAACAGGTTCATGGATGAACCGGCCTGCTCAAACAGCGCCCAGAAGACCACCGAAATCACAATCAAAACGATCGCAAGGATCAACCGTTGAACTTCCGCCGCAGAGCATTCACGCAGCATGTACAACGCCATGTAGCTCAGGAACGCCACGCCGCCCACGATCAGGAACAGCGCTAAGAAGTTCTGCTCACCCAAGCCCGGCAAGGGGATGACAACCGAATGCGCCTGAACCATGAACCAGACTACCCCCACGCCAAGACGCCGAGCACATAAATCAGATGTTCGGTGCTGAGCATCCCCAGCACCTTGGCCTTGAGCTTTGCTTCACTGGGAGGATTGCCCACGTGGGCGATCATATTCTCACCGGGAGTGAAAAACAGCACCCGACCGCGAACAAACACGATCCAGCCCAGCGCCATGCCCAGACCCGCCAGGCCAAACCCGGCCCACCAGCCCACAGTCTCACCCAGATACCCGCACAGGATCGCAGCCCAGAACGAACCCAGATTGATGCCATAGTAGTAGAGCGTGAAACCACCATCGCGACGTGGATCGTTCTCCTTATAGAGTTGCCCCACGATAGAGGAGATGTTCGCCTTCAGAAAACCCACGCCCATAATGATGAGCGCCAGCGCCAGATAGAAAATGTTCACGGAAGTGCGCTTGCGCTCAGCCTCAGAAATCTCGAACTCATCTTTGGGAAGAATCGCCGGGATTGAAGCCCCATCAGGCAAATCCTCAATCAGAAAATCCCCTTCGGAATTGGCGGAAAAATCATAGTGTGCGCCATCAATTTCAATCTGGACTTCACGCGAAGCCCCGCGACCTTCGGCGATCAACAGGTATGACTGGCCATCGTAAACCAGATTCTGCCGGGCGGGTTCGCCTTCAATACCCATGGTCATATGACCCGCAACCAGCAAGAGGGCGCCAAACGCGATCGCCTTGCGATTACCCAGATACCGGTCGGCCAGATACCCGCCCACCAGCGGCAGAAGATAGACCAGCGCGGTATAGGCGCCGTACTGGGCGCTGGAAAACGCATCATCAAACAGAAAGTGCTGGGTCAAGTAAAAGATCAGCAGGCCACGCATGCCGTAATAGGAAAACCGCTCCCACATCTCTGCAAAAAACAAAATGTGCAGACCCTTGGGATGCTTGCGCATTTCCAGGAATACGGGAACAGCGGTGACGAGCGTGACAATCACGCCTGCGATGATAATCAACATGAATGTCTCTCCCCTCGCAGTCCGCCACACATTCAATCAATATTCTGGCGCGTGGGCGGCTACGATCTTTTTCACGACAGAAATACCGCTGCGCAGGACACCACGTGCCGTGAACATATGCAAGAGGGAAGAGGCAGCACGCTGATCACCCTCCATAAGCAGGTTGGGGCAGCGATTATACGGAGGCTCTCACCCGAAAATGAAACTCAGTTGAACGTCCTAGGATCAACCCATTCAGGCTTCATATCTCACTTTGCGCGCTAAGTCCACGATCAACGCCTGCGTGTGCGCATCCGCCCGTCCTGTCACCGCGCTGAACCGATAACGGCGCTGAAATGCAGTGAGCACGGTTTCGAGCGTGAACCCGGACGCACCTCCAACGCCGTAACCGATAGTTCCAAGCAAGTCTGCGAGCTG
>RKRX01000013.1 GCA_007571185.1 Oceanicaulis sp. | reverse complement strand
GACATAGGCCTCATCGTATTTCAGCGGCTTAGAACTCATCGACGACCTTCTTCCTCGCATTGTAGATGTGCTTGGGAAGAACAGCGATGCGGTCGTCCATACGATCTGAAAGCCGGTTGACGCTCCTCTCGTCACTATCGAAGAGCTTCACACCAACCAGAGACGCTGCTTCAAACATGATGCCGATTTCAACCTTGGGAGCGCCCTGCTCCAGTCGTTGAAGGGTGCTGCGCGCAATACCCAGGCGCTCAGCCAATTCCATCTCAGTCATTTTGCGCTGCTTACGCCCATGACGGACCATCTTGCCCAGCAAGGCAATGGCTTCAGTAGTATAGCGTGCATAGGTGCGCTTTGGCGCCGGCATTTTGAAACCCATTTTGATGTACTCACCGGTCATATCTATCCGATTTGACCGCCTCATCGATCATTATGGGTCTGGGCGATAATGATGTCAATGACATTGACCGACACATCAATCATATCGGTATGATATGCCTGCTACATCGGTCAATACTCAGAGCTTTTCGACACTCAACGGAATCTGAATATCCTAAGCGAAATCGTCAAGTGGAGCCAACGAAAAAGGGCTCAGCAATAGCCAAGCCCTCGAAATTGGGTGCGGGGGCAGGATTTGAACCTGCAACCTTCAGGTTATGAGTTTGATATGAATATTGCGCAGGATCTGCGCTGCAATACGATAATTTGCTATATTACATGGGGTTAGCAATAATCCGCTTGTAACACCCTACCCTGCTCTGCGCCTTGATTTGACTCCTTCAGGTACCTGTGGGGGGAGACGAAAGGAACCGGCGCCAATGCCCAGAATCATCAAAAGGACCGTCGATGCGCTCGCTCCGCAGGAACTTGATCGCATCGTCTGGGATGACGATCTGAAGGGCTTCGGTGTCCGGGTCCATCCCTCCGGGCGCAAAGTCTATATCGTCAAGACCCGCTATCGAGGCAGGACGGTCAAGGTCACCATCGGACCTCATGGCGCGGTCACGCCGGCCGATGCGCGCACTCGGGCAGCAGAGATCATGTCCGATGCACGGGCTGGCAAGGACCCGGCAGCGCGTAGTCGAGCCGATGCAGAAGCGCCCACCATGCGGGAACCGAGGAAACGGTTTCTCGAGGAATATGTGACGTCTCATTGCAAGGCGAGCACGGCGGCGGAATATGGCCGCTCGATGACGCTATTCATCGATCCGAAGATCGGGAAGCTCCTGGTTGTCGATATCCAGCGCAGCGACATCGCGGCGCTACACCACGGGATGCGAAAAACACCCTACCAGGCGAACCGGACGCTGGGCGTGTTGTCGAAAATGTTCAATCTAGCCGAACTCTGGGGTCTGCGGTCGGACGGGTCGAACCTATGTCGCCATGTGAAGCGGTTCCGGGAGGAGAAGCGGGAGCGCTTCCTGTTGGACCGGGAATATCGGCAACTCGGCGAGGCGCTCAAGGCAGTGGAACAGGACGGCTCGGAGACGCCGGCGGCGGTGGCGGCGATCCGATTGCTGATGCTGACCGGCTGCCGGCTGTCGGCTGTCGGAGATTCAGAAGCTGCGCTGGGAGCATGTCCACCTGGACGCAGGCGAACTGCGTCTGCCGGATACCAAGACCGGCGCCAAGACAGTGCATCTGGGCGAGCCGGCGATGGCAGTGCTGCGCGGCATCGACCGCAAGCGATGGCAATCCCTGGGTGATCGCCGGACGCAAGCTCGGTGGATCGATGCTCGGCTTGGCTGAGGGATAGGACGAATCTTCGAGAGATCGGAGATTACGTCGAGATCACCACACCATATTTGGATCGGCATAATGGCTATCTCCAAATTTATGCCAAGCGCGCAGACAGTGGTTTCTTGCTGACGGATGACGGGTACACTATTGACGATTTGGAACTATCCGGGTGCAAGATCGATAGTCCGAAGCGTCAAGCAATGTTTAGGGAAACACTGAATGGATTCGGTATTCAGACAAACGGAAATACGCTTGAAGTCAAGGCGTCAGCAGATAATTTTTCTCTCAGGAAGCACAACCTTGTGCAAGCGATGCTGGCGATCAACGATCTTTTCTATTTGGCCTCGCCTGCCATCGCGAGCTTGTTTCACGAGGATGTAATCGCGTGGCTCGATCTTTCCGAGATCCGCTATACGCCGAGCGTCAAATTCATGGGCAGAAGCGGCTACGATCATCGTTTCAACTTTGTCATACCAAAATCGAAGGTTCAACCTGAACGTGTCCGGCGCGCAATCAACCGACCAAACCGTGATTTTGAACGATTCAAAACAAACACTTTCCGAAAATGTCCTGGATGCGATGCACAATTACGAAGTGCATCCAGTTCCATGGTCAAACAGAGAAGAAATCCGCCTTGAGTTGGCTGCATGATCCGCATCACCGAGTCGAAGGTCAAGAGCGCGACGCCCAAATGGCTTGAGAGCCTCGGCTGGAGCACAGCCTACAGCCCCGACATCGCTCCGGGGATGCTTGGCGAGGAACGCACCGATTACGCCGCGATGGTGCTGGAACGGCGTCTCCGTGATGCGCTGGCGCGGCTCAACCCGGACCTACCCTTCGCCGCCCTCGATGGCGCGGTCCGCAAGCTGATCAGCCCGGAAGGCGCGACGCCGAAGGCCCGCAATCGAATTGTACACAAGCTACGGGTGAACGGTGCGACGGAGCCGCCGGAGTGCTTGACCTGGAAAATCACGCCATGAACGGCAAACCGCCCGTGCAGCCCCCCGGCGGGGAGGTGATCGTCTACGAGGCACCGGACGGCGAGGCGCGGGTGGATGTGCGCTTTGACCGGGGGACGGCGTGGCGGACCCGTCAGCAGATTGCGGAGTTGTTCGGACGGGACCGCTCCGTGGTGACTCGGCACATTCGCAATGTGTTCAGGGAGAGAGAACTGGATCCAAAGGCAACTTGTGTAAAATTTGCACAGGTTCAGTCGGAGGGCGGGCGGACAGTCTCAAGAG
>RKRX01000146.1 GCA_007571185.1 Oceanicaulis sp. | reverse complement strand
ATTATAAGGTGGGTCTAAAAAAAGCATATCAACTGATTCAGAAGCAATATAACTAGCAATTTCTAGGCAGTTCCCAAGAATAGTTGAATCGACCATGTCAGAGTGGACCTCAGGTACACCCTTGAGGTGACGTTTCAGTCTTTCACGTTCTTCATCATCTAGGGTGATGGTTCGGTTTCTAGGGGCTCTTTTTTTCATAATTACTCCATTCACATTGAGTTTTTGTTTCTTGGATCAAGCAACGGAATACTGAACAAAAACCCATACTAAGACATTACCCAACCCTGCCGCAACAATGTTTGTATTTTTTGCCAGATCCGCATGGGCAGGGCGCATTGCGTGAGACGCGTCCCCAGGTGCCGGGATCATTGCGATTGAAATCGGGTGAGGCGGCGCGTGTCGCCAGCGGTGTTCGCCGCGCCAGGTCATCGGCCATGTCGTTCCGGCCGGTTTGCGGGTTGATATGCCGTGCGGTGATGTTTTGCGGAGGCTGTGGCGGCGCCGGGGCCGGCGCGCTGGGCGTCAGACGCAAATGAAACAGCATGCGCGTGGTTTCAAAACGCAACTCGCCGAGAAGGTGCTGGAAGAGTTCAAAAGCTTCGGTCTTGAACTCGTTAAGCGGATCGCGCTGGGCGTAACCCCGCAAACCCACGGCGGATCGCAACGCATCCAGATTCTGAAGGTGCTCGCGCCAGTTCCGGTCGATGGTTTGCAACAGGATCTGCTTTTCAATACGGCGCATCAGTTCGGGGCCGATATGGGCCGATTTTTCAGCGTAAGCCTCATCGACGGTCTTTATCAACCGATCACGGATTTCCTCATCGGCGATGCCTTCCTCGGCGACCCAGTCTCTTATTGGGGGTTCGAGAGCAAAATACCGGGTGACCGCTTCGTTCAACCCGTCCACATCCCATTGGTCAGCGTAGGCGCGTGCAGGGATGTGCCGGGTGACCAGCTCGTTCACTGCGGTGGCGCGCATATCGGCGATGTCGTCGGACACGGTTTCGGTGGTCATGAAATCAATGCGCTGCTCAAAAATCGCCTTGCGCTGATCATTCATCACATCATCGTATTTCAGAATGTTCTTGCGAATGTCGTAATTGCGCTGCTCGACCTTTTTCTGGCTGGTCTCTACGGCCTTGGTCATCCATGGATGCTGAATGGCTTCGCCTTCCTTCATCCCCAGAGTGCGCATGATGCCATCCAGACGCTCAGGGGCGAAAATGCGCAGCAGATCGTCTTGCACTGACAGATAGAATGCTGACCGTCCCGGATCGCCCTGACGGCCCGAACGTCCGCGAAGCTGGTTGTCGATGCGGCGACTTTCATGACGCTCCGTGCCGATGACAAACAGACCGCCTGCCTCCAGCGCCTTTTGTTTCTTGTCAGCTATATCCGCCTCCAGCGCCTTACGCCGGGTTGTGAGCGCCTCATCGGTGGGTTCACGGCCAGCGGTTTTTTCCGCTTCCGCCCATTCGCGAAGGGCATGCTCCACATTGCCGCCCAGCTGGATATCGGTGCCGCGGCCCGCCATGTTGGTGGCGATGGTTACCGCGCCTGGCTCACCAGCCAGTGCGATGATGCCCGCTTCCTGTTCGTGATAGCGGGCATTGAGGACCTTGTGTTTGATTTTTTTCTTCTTCAGGAAATCGGACAGACGTTCGGATTTCTCAATGGACACCGTGCCCACCAGAACCGGCTGCTCTTTGGCGTGCGCTTGCCCGATGGCGTTCAGGATGGCGTTAAACTTCTCCGCCTCGGTGCGATAGAGCTCGTCTTCCTCATCGATGCGCCTGATCGGGCGGTTGGTGGGGATTTCCACCACGCCAAGCGAATAGATGTCGCTGAATTCATCCGCCTCGGTGGCGGCGGTTCCGGTCATGCCGCTTAATTTCTCGTACAGCCGGAAATAGTTCTGAAAGGTGATCGAGGCCAGTGTTTGGTTTTCCGGCTGGATATCAACGCTTTCCTTGGCTTCTATCGCCTGATGCAGACCATCGGACAGGCGCCGACCCGGCATCATGCGACCGGTGAATTCGTCGATCAAAATGACCTTATTATCGCGGGTGATATAGTCTTTATCGCGATGAAAAAGCTTGTGGGCCTTCAGGCCCTGGTTGATGTGGTGGACGACAGAAACGTTCTCAATATCGTACAGACCGCCTTCCTCCAGCAACCCGTTCTCACGCAGAAGATTCTCAATACGCTCATTGCCTTCCTCGGTGAAGGCGCACGAACGCGCTTTCTCGTCAAGGGTGAAATCTTCATCGGTCAACCGCGGGATCAGTGCGTCGATGGTCTTGTAGAAATCGGTGCGATCTTCAGTCTGGCCTGAGATGATGAGCGGGGTGCGGGCTTCGTCGACTAGGATGGAGTCCACCTCGTCCACGATGGCGAAATAGCGCTCGGCTTTCTCTGGCGGGCGCCCGCCAAACTGGACCATTTCGTTCAGCGCGTATTTCATGTTGTCGCGCAGATAGTCGAAACCGAGCTCGTTGTTGGTGCCGTAGGTAATATCGCAGGCATAGGCGTTGCGGCGCGCCTGATCGTCCATGCCGTGCACGATCACGCCTGTGCTCATACCCAACCTGGCGAAGATCCGCCCCATCCATTCGCAGTCTCGTTGCGCCAGATAGTCGTTCACCGTCACCACGTGCACGCCCTTGCCCGGCAGAGCGTTGAGATAGGCGGCAAGAGTGGACACCAGCGTCTTGCCTTCACCGGTGCGCATCTCGGCGATATTCCCCTTGTGCAGCACCATGCCGCCCATCAGCTGCACATCGTAATGACGCTGGCCCAGGGTGCGCTTGGCGGCTTCCCGAACTGCGGCGAAGGCTTCAGGCAGCAGGGTGTCTAGACTCTCGCCGTTTTCACACCGCTTGCGGAACTCAACGGTCCTGGCCGCTAGGGCGTCATCATCGAGCCCGACGAACTCCGGCTCCATGGCGTTGATGCGATCCACCATGGGGCGCATGCGCCTGATATCGCGGTCGTTGGCGGAACCGAAAAACTTGCGAGCGATGTTGAGCATGACGTATCTGCTTTGTGCGGACGTGTTATGAATCAAAACGACGTCCGCGCCAGGTGCGGCTATGCCGGCGAAGGGTGTACGTCGTATCAGGATCGCTTGTGACTTAAGGAGGCTCTCATTGACTGTCAATCAAACCCGCTGGTTGCTGAGGAGCGGCATGCTGTCTTTAAGCATGGTTGTCGTCGCCTGTTCCGTACCCGAACCTGAAACGCCGCTATCTGATTCTGGCGGTTTGCGGTTTGCGTCTGTTGAGGACGTCAATCCCGCCAATATCGCTGCTCGGGTGGGTGAGACGGTTATCACCGTTGAGGATGTACGTCGGGCGGCGGCGGACTTTTCAGGGAACGGGGCGGACATTGAGCCCGGTGATGATGTGTTTCGTGACACTCTGTCGGCTCTGATTGATCAGCGTTTGCTGGGATTGGAGGCGTCCGCGCGCGGGATTGACGAGGAACCCGCGACGCGTCAGCGCCTGGCGGCGGCGCAAGAGCGCATCTTGGGCGCTGTGCTGGCGGAGCGCGTGATGTCCCGCGCCGTCACCGAAGAGACGGTCTCTGCGGTATATGATGCGCAGAGTCGTCTCTTGCCCCTGACCGAGGAGATTCGCGCGCGACATATTCTGGTGAGTACGCGCGAAGAAGCCGACGAGGTAGCCCGCCTTCTGGCGGAAGGTGAGGATTTCGGCGCCCTTGCACGCAGTGTCAGCAGTGACATTTCCACCCGGTTTAATGGCGGCGACCTCGGATATTTGACGCGCTCGGGCATGGTTCCAGGCTTTGCACAAATAGCGTTTGATATCCCCGAACAGCGTATCAGCGCTCCATTTGAAACCGAATATGGCTGGCATGTGCTGGAAGTGGTCGATCGCCGCTGGCAGTCGCACGAAAGCCTAGAGGACATGCGACCCAATATCGTGCGCTTTCTGACTCTTAAGAGCATTGACGATCTGCTCAAGGCGCTACGCGCCCGCTATCCCGTGACCAGGGTGATGGAGGAGCATTCCCCTCCCTCCTTGCCGACAGCGTCGTCCGCGTTCGAGAATGTCCAACCGGCTGCGGAAGAGCTGGGTGATCGGTGACAACAGGGGCGAGAACACCCGTGAGACATTTGAACCGGATTTTGAACGGGATACGCTTGTGAACCTGAAGCTGCTGTTTGTTGTGGCGTGCGCTCTGGTTGATCCCGACGGGCGTGTTCTGCTCGCCCGCCGTCCCGCCGACAAACCCCATGGCGGATTATGGGAATTTCCGGGCGGCAAGGTGGAGCCGGGGGAAACACCCGAACAGGCGGTTGTCCGCGAACTGCGTGAGGAGTTGGGGATCGAACCGTGTGAGCGGTGTTTGCAGCCATTCGCTTTTGCATCCGAACCGCACGGAAACGACGAGCATCTGTTAATGCCTCTTTTCGTGTGTCGACGTTGGGACGGGTTCATTCACCCCGTCCAGGGTCAGAGCGTGGCCTGGGTCCGGCCCGAGCATTTGAGGCGTTATGCCATGCCTCCCGCCGATATTCCGCTGGCCGTGGAACTGCGCGACCGTTTGGTGAGCGGGCGCGTCGGCTAGGTTGTCATTTCAGAGCCGTCATCATTGCATCTTCTACGCTTTTACGTATCAATTTGATTTATACGTGTTAGCGTATATATGGAAGTTATTCGCGAATGCGTATGGAGTAACGGATATGGCTGATCTGATGAGAAGTCCCCGAATGGCGGGCGCTCTGGTGCGCAAGGCTCGCCGGGCGCACGGCTGGTCACAGGCCGAACTCGGCTCACGCATGAATGTGCGTCAGGCGACAGTGTCCAAGCTTGAGGCCGGTGAGCCCGCCACCCGCATGGAGGTTTTCTTCGACGCACTCCTCGCGCTCGGTCTGGAGCTTGTGGTCTCCGAGCGCAGCGATAGCGCTGACTTTGCAGAGATATTCTGATGGCGCGTCGATCCCGCACGCGACGGCTGAATGTCTTTCTGAATGCGCGCCGGGTCGGCCTGTTGCAGCAGACCGATCCCGGTGCGATCAGCTTTGCCTATGATCGGGACTGGTTGGCCTTCGACCATGCCATGCCGGTCTCGATTTCGCTGCCTCTGTCGGATGCGACCTGGCGCGGATATCGGGTGATCAATGTGTTTGAGAACCTGTTGCCGGATGGCGGGCATGTTCGCCGAAACATCGCCGAGCGGCTGGGAGCGGAAGGTGTGGATGCTTTCTCGCTTCTGGCGGTGATCGGTCGCGATTGCGTCGGCGCGCTCCAGTTTCTGGCTGAGGGCGAAGACCCTGGCTTGGCGGGTGAGGTGCGTGGTGATCCTGTTTCAGAGGCTGATATCGCAGAGCTGATACGACGATTGCGCGTAAACCCGCTTGGGCTTGATTCAGATGACCAGGATTTTCGCATCTCCATCGCAGGGGCGCAGGACAAAACCGCGCTCCTCAAGACAGAGGGCGTTTGGCGGCGACCTGTTGGAACGACGGCGACGACGCATATTCTCAAACCGGCAATTGGCGTTATCCACCACGACATTGATCTGACAGAGGGTGTCCAGAACGAGTTCGTCTGCCTGAAACTATGCAAGGCTTTGGGGCTTAAAGTCGCCGAGGCCGAAATCGACAGCTTCGAAGACCAGCTTGTGCTGAGCGTGACCCGGTTTGACAGGTTCTGGACGGGGGACGGTCGCTTGCTGCGCCTGCCGCAGGAGGATTTCTGTCAGGCGCTGGCGGCGCCTTCCGCCCGAAAATACCAGCGTGATGGCGGTCCCGGCATTCTGCCCATTTTAGATCGTCTCAAAGAAAGTGACCGGCCGGAGGCTGACCGGCTCGCTTTCTTCCGCGCCCAAATGGTGTTCTGGTTGATCGGGGCCATTGACGGGCACGCCAAGAATTGCTCGATTCAACTTCGACCCGGCGGCCGGTTCATTCTGGCCCCGCTTTACGATGTCATATCCGCGCAACCAATCGTCGATGACGGTCGCATGTCCCGTAATCGGTTCAAACTCGCCATGTCGGTTGGTGACAACAACCGCTATCAGATCATGCAGATGGCCCGCCGACATTTTGACCAGAGCGCCAGGACCGCAGGATTGCCCAAAGGTGCGGTCGAGCAGCTTTGCAGCGAGCTCGAGGCCGCCATGCCGCAAGCGCTGGAGACGATAACCGGTCTGGCTGACAACACCGTTCCGGCCAGCTTGATCGAGAGCATTCTAGCGGGTGTGGAGACCAGACGGGAGGCGCTCCTTGCGCTTTCTGCGCGATAGCGGGCAGACCTGATCGGGGAACCGAAAAGGCTTCCCCTCCACCGTGTCAGAAGGTCGCCCCCTCAGCCAGGCATGACCCGTTCTCAATCGTTTTCACTCAAACGTTTGATCTCGTCCCTGATTCTCGCCGCGTCCTCAAACTCCAGATTCGCTGCTGCTTCGCGCATCTGTTTCTCCAAGTCTGCAATCGCGATCCTGAGCGCGCCGGGGCCGAACTTGGCCTGCGTTTCGGCGACGCCGTGTTCGCGGGATTGGCCCTGACCCTTGGCGGTTTTCTCCATCACGTTTTCAAGCACGTCACTGACCCCGCGCACCACGGTGCGCGGGGTGATGTCATGCTCGGCATTATGGGTGACCTGTCTGGTGCGACGGCGTTTTGTCTCTGTCATGGCCCGTTCCATGGAACCGGTGATCCGGTCGGCATAGAGAATGACGCGGGCTTCAGTGTTTCGCGCGGCGCGCCCGATGGTCTGGACCAGAGAGGTTTCCGAGCGCAGAAAACCTTCCTTGTCGGCGTCAAGAATGCCCACCAGCCCGCATTCGGGAATATCAAGCCCCTCGCGCAGCAGGTTGATGCCTACCAGAATATCATATTCACCCAGACGCAGATCACGGATCAGCTCGATACGCTCAACCGTATCAATATCGGAGTGCATATAGCGGACTCTCAGCCCCTGCTCGTGCATGTATTCGGTCAAATCTTCAGCCATGCGTTTGGTCAGCGTCGTGACGAGGGTGCGAAGACCGCGCCCGGCGGTTTCGCGGGCCTCGTCAATAATGTCATCGACCTGGGATGATGTTTTGGTTTGCACCGGGCGGACTTCCACGGGCGGATCGACCAAGCCGGTGGGACGGATAACCTGTTCGGTGAAGACGCCGCCGGTTTGGTTCAGCTCCCACTTTCCGGGTGTGGCGCTGACATACAGGGTTTGCGGGCGCATGGTCTCCCATTCCTCGAATTTGAGAGGGCGGTTGTCCATACAGCTGGGCAGGCGGAAGCCGTGCTGCGCCAAGGTCCGCTTGCGGTTGAAGTCGCCGCGATACATGGCCCCCAGCTGGGGCACGGTCACATGGCTTTCATCAACGAAGACCAGCGCGTTGTCGGGCAGGTATTCAAACATGGTGGGGGGTGGTTCGCCCGGCTTGCGGCCGGTGAGATAGCGCGAATAATTTTCAATCCCCGTGCACACGCCGGTGGCCGCGAGCATTTCCAGATCAAACTCGGTGCGCTGTTGCAGGCGCTGGGCTTCCAGCAGCTTGCCGCTGGCCTCCATCCGGCCCAATTGCTCTTTCAGTTCGACCTTGATGCTCGCAATGGCCTGATTCAGCGTAGGCCGCGGGGTGACATAGTGGGAATTGGCGTACACTCGCACCTTGTCGAGTGAGGCGACGGATTTGCCGGTGAGGACTTCGAATTCCTGGATATGCTCAATCTCATCGCCGAAGAAGCTGATCCGCCAGGCGCGCTCGTCATAATGGGTGGGGAAGATTTCCAGCACATCGCCGCGCAGGCGGAAGTTTCCGCGCTGGAAAGCGGTGTCATTTCTTGTGTATTGCAGTGTCACGAGGTCGCGTATGACCTGGCGGGGGTCTTTTTGCGTCCCGGTCTCCAGATCGAAGACCATGGCGGTATAGGTCTCCACTGAGCCGATGCCGTAAATACATGATACCGAGGCGACAATAATCACATCATCGCGTTCAAGAATGGCGCGCGTGGCGGCGTGGCGCATCCGGTCGATGGCCTCGTTTATGGTTGATTCTTTCTCGATATAGGTGTCGGTGCGCGCCACATAGGCTTCGGGCTGATAATAGTCGTAATAGGAGACGAAATACTCCACGGCGTTATGGGGAAAAAACGCCTTGAATTCGCCGTATAGCTGGGCCGCCAAGGTTTTATTGGGGGCGAGGATCAAGGCTGGCCGCTGAACTTGCTCGATGACTTTCGCCATGGTGAAAGTCTTGCCCGAACCGGTCACGCCCAGAAGGACTTGGTCTTTTTCCGACCGGTTCACCCCCTCAACCAGGTCTGCGATGGCAAGGGGCTGGTCGCCGGAAGGCTCGTATTCAGAGACCATCTGAAAGGCCCGCCCGCCCTCGGACTTCTCCGGTCGGTCGGGACGGTGCGGGATCCAGTTTTCGGGCAGGGAGAGCGGGTCGATAATGTTCGTGGACGCCGCTGGTCCGGCGCTCTTGTCCAGCCCGAAACTGGCCTGGGTCATGTCCTCCACGCCGAACGGAGTGAACGCGCTGTCGTCTCGGGTCAATCTGGGCATGGTCGCAATATGGGCTTGCGCCGCGCAGTTGAACAGGGGGGCCGCCTCCGCCTTGTGGACCGAGGCGTGGGGGGAAAGCTGGAACTCAGCCCTTGCGCGCGGCGTTCAGCACGTCTTCCACGTCTTCGGCTCGTGTATTCCAGCTGGCGACGAACCGGGCCGAACCGTCGGGCCAGTCGTAAAACTGCGCCCCGGCGGCTTTCAGCGCCTGGCGCATTTCCGGCTTCATCTGCACGAACACTTCATTGCCATGGGTGGGGTGGACCAATGCGATCCCCTCCAAAGCTGACAATCCGTCAGACAGCCAGCGCGCCGCAGTATTGGCCTGGCGGGCCAAGTTCAGCCAAAGCTCATGGCTCAGCCAGGCGTCTATCTGGGCGGCGGTGAACCGCATTTTGGGCAGCATGTGCCCCGCGCGTTTCTGATGCGCTTGCAGGACCGGGAACCGGTCGTGAGCCTCAGGGAAAAGGATCACGGCTTCAGCGGCGAGGGCGCCGTTCTTGGTTGCGCCCAGACACAGGATATCCACCCCGGATTTCCACGTCATGTCCGCCGGGGTGCAGTCCAGAGCGACCAGGGCGTTGGTGAAACGGGCGCCATCCATATGCACGCGCAGGCCGCCCGCGCGGGCCAGATCGATCAGTATCCTGATCTGCCTCAGGCTGTAGGCCACGCCGGATTCATTGAGTTGAGACAGACTCAACACGGCCGGCGGCGTGGTGTGAACAAAGTCAGACGGCCATTCGGCCAACACCTCACGCAAGCTCGATTCGGAGATACAGGCGTGATCGCCTTTGAGGGGCAAGAGTTTGGCGCCACGCGTGAAAAATTCCGGCGCTCCGCGTTCATCGCGCTGTATATGCGCCTCGTCATGGCACAGCACCATAGCGTCGGACGGGCACAGCGCCGACAGCGCCAGCGCATTGGAGGCCGTGCCCGAAACCGTGAGCACCACTTCCAGATCGGTTTCAAAGATGTCCGCCAGTCGAGCTTTCACCCGCTCTGCGACCCAATCAGCGCCATAGCTAGGCGCATAACCGTCATTAACGGCGCCCAAAGCGGCGAGAATGTCGGGATGGACGGGGGCGGTGGTGTCGGACAAAAAGTTCATGGGACAACACCAAGCCCCAGCTTCCGGCGCCAGTCAATCGCTTTTCAGTTGCAGGCCTCCAGAAACCCTGGTTTCAGGCGTGTGGATGAACATGGAGCGTGATGCTCCCGTAACGAGGGGAGGAAAATTCCCTTACACTTGGCCGTGATGCACAACTCAGAATCAGACGGTTGTGGAAAATAGAATTATGTGACGCGGTGTTGACCGGACGAAGGGTGTTGCTATAGAATCAAGAGCAGGTGCGAGGTGCTCAAGTAACCTCGCGTTTTCCACGTTGACCGCGTACGATAGGAGATATTACAATGCCAAGCTCCAAGCTCCAAGCTCCAAGCTCCAAGCTCCAAGCTCCAAGCTCCAAGCTCCAAGCTCCAAGCTCCAAGCTCCAAGCTCCAAGCGAAGCGTAACGGGCTTGCTTGGTTTTTTCGCGCGAGGTGCGTGCGGGGCGTTGGACAGAGTTTTTCACATGTTTTTTGATCACCGTCGCGCCGCAGCCCTGCCTCTGGCGCTCGCGCTGCTTGTGTGCTCGCCTGGCTTGATTGCGGCGCAGACGCAGCTTCCTGC
>RKRX01000109.1 GCA_007571185.1 Oceanicaulis sp. | reverse complement strand
GTCTGTATGGGAGCGACCTGCGTAGCGGCGGTGCAGGCGGCCAACACGAGTGTAACGCCTGAAACGACAAAACTGGCGAACGCTGTCCCTGACCGAACCTTCAGTGTATGTTTTTCAGCCATGACCACCACCTTGTTTTCCATCCTGGCGCCTGTCCGGCTCGTTCAGCCTCCGCCAAGGCTAGCCCCAGCGTTCACACGGAGCAATACGCTTGGCCGGTAAGTCGCCACATAATCGCAAGGACCGTCAGCGTGCTGAACAAAGAGGACGTCTGGCTGAACGGGTTTGTGTGCTCCATCTGTTCGTGACCGGTTGGCGAATTCTCGATCATCGCGCCCGCACGGCGGCGGGAGAGCTTGATCTTGTGGCGCGGCGGGGATCAGTGCTTGCTTTTATTGAGGTCAAGCAGCGTCCCGATTTTAGCCGTGGGTTCGAAGCGGTGTCCGGGCGACAGAAGCATCGCCTGATACGGGCGGCCGCACTCTGGCGCGGCGCTCACCCTGAGCTTTCCACCTTGTCTGTGCGCTTTGATGTGATGGTGGTCCAGCCATGGACGGTTCCTCGCCGGATGCCGGCAGCGTTTGTTGCGGAGACACCCGTGAACCAGAATCTGCTCTAGGGAGCATGGACGCAAAGTCCGCCCGCGTATTTGCCAAATGCTCATGACTGGCTTATCAAGCCGGTCAGGCTGGGGAGATTGGAGAGGTTCTTGTCCATGCGCACCTATTTCAGCCTTGCTCTTGCGATGGTGATGCTTGTTCTGGGCGCTTGCGCCGCGGTCCAACCCGGCCGATCCATGGGACGGGAAATTGATGATTTCAACGCTTCTACCCGTTTGAAAGCCTCCATGCTGCGCGCCGAAGGCTATGCGTTGAACGGTGTGGGGGTGGAAATCACCGAAGGGGTGGTGCTCCTCAGTGGACACGCGCCGCGCCCCGAAGACCGGATTTACGCTGAGTGTCTGGCTTGGTCAGTTCACAGTGTGCGCCAGGTCTCCAACCAGATTGAAGTTGGAGGGCGCCGCGGATTTGTCCAAGCCTCTCGCGACGCCTGGATCACCCAGCAATTGCGCGCCCGGCTGGCTTCAGACAGGAATGTGCGTAGCCTGAACTTCAATATTGAGACCCGATCCGGTGTCGTGCACCTTCTGGGATATGCTCGTTCCCCAGAGGAGCGGGACCGGGCCGCGACCCACGCCTCGCTTATTGAAGGAGTGAAGCGGGTGATCGTTCTGGCGCGGGCGTCGGGCGATGGGCTCGACCTGCCCGCCCGCGGCGCTCGGCAGGCGGACGCTTGCAGCCGAGTGGCTCAAGAGCCCGATTCTGGCAAATCTCAGAATTGATCCCGAATCAGCGTGGTGTAAAATGCGCGCGCCGGTTCCCTGATGAGTTGACTATGATCGCGCTCTGTGTTCCACGTATGTTCACGCTGGGGCGAACGTGTTCCCTGAAATGTGGATGACTTGCGTTAGTCACATTTTGTATTGGACTCATCTCGTGAACGAATGGACCTTTCCATGGGTGTCAGAACCTACTCAGCAGCATTTGATGGCGTGCAGGCCCGGCTTGTGGATGTGCAGGTTCAGATCACCGGCGGCATGCCCAGTTTCACCATCGTGGGCCTTGCAGACAAGGCGGTTGCAGAAAGCCGAGAGCGTGTGCGCGCCGCTTTCGCCGCCATAGGCTTATCGCTGCCTTCAAAGCGGTTGATTGTCAATTTGGCGCCGGCGGATCGTCCCAAGGAGGGGGCGCATTACGACTTGCCGATCGCTCTGGGGTTGATGGCGGCCATGAATGTGGCGCCCTCCGATGTGCTCGCCGAACATTTGGTGATGGGTGAGTTGGGTCTTGATGGAAAATTGGCCGCTGTGCCGGGCGCCTTGCCTGCCGCTGTGCTGGCTCAGGAACGGGATCTGGGCTTCATCTGCCCTGAAGACTCCGGCCCCGAAGCGGCTTGGGCGGGAGGTGAATTGCCCATACTGGCGCCCGCCTCGCTAATTCAGCTGGTCAATCATTTCAGGGGTGTGCAAGTGCTGTCCCGTCCTGCGCCCGGCGATGTGGTTGAAGCTGATGCCGTGTGCGATTTTCGAGATGTGCGCGGACAGGAGACCGCCAAGCGCGCACTTGAAGTGGCTGCGGCGGGGGGACACAACCTGCTGATGGTCGGCCCGCCCGGAGCTGGCAAATCCATGCTGGCTGCGCGGGCGCCGGGCCTCTTGCCGCCCTTGAATTCCCGGGAATTGCTGGAAGTCTCCATGATCCAGTCCGTGGCGGGATTGCTGGAACGGGGACGCTTGTCGCGTGCACGACCGTTTCGGGCGCCGCACCACTCTGCTTCCATGGCCGCGCTGGTGGGGGGTGGAACCCGGGTTCGCCCCGGCGAAGCCTCCCTAGCTCATCAAGGCGTCTTGTTTCTCGATGAGCTGCCTGAATTTCATCCTCAAGTGCTTGATAGTCTGCGCCAGCCTCTGGAGGCCGGTGAAATTGCCGTTGCACGCGCGAACATCCACATCACTTTTCCCGCCCGCTTTCAGCTCATCGCCGCCATGAATCCCTGTCGGTGCGGCTGGGCGGGAGAAAATGGCAAGGTCTGCGCCCGGGGTCCCAAATGTGCGCAGAATTACCAGGGGCGGATTTCCGGCCCGTTGCTGGACCGGATTGATTTGCAAATTGACATCCCGCCCGTCACGCCAGCGGATCTGGCTTTGCCGCCTGCTGCGGAAGGCACGGCGGAAGTGGCGATGCGGGTGGCGTCCGCGCGTGCGATTCAGGATGATCGGGGTGTTCTGAATGCGCATCTGAGCGGCGATCAGCTTGATCGGTGCGCCATTCCCGATGAACCCGGGCGGGCGCTATTGCTTCGGGCGTGCGAAACCATGGGTTTGACTGCGCGGGGGTATCATCGCATTCTGCGCGTGGCCCGCACCTTGGCGGATCTCGACGGAGGCAAGCCTGTCAAACGGATGCATGTAGCCGAAGCGTTGAGCGCCCGCCGCGCCCGCCCCGA
>RKRX01000170.1 GCA_007571185.1 Oceanicaulis sp. | reverse complement strand
CAGTATAATAGGCGTTCGACAACTCTATCGTGTTGTCAGGGCGACGCAGGGCGACGCCAGCTGCGGCGCGGCCATTATTATCCAGCAGGGTCGTGAAGCCGCGCGCCACGCCTTCGCGCAAATCATCGCTTAATTCGACTTCATCGGCGAACTGGGCGGGTTCCGAGCCATCAAAAATCTGAACGCCTCCGCGCGCGATGACCCGCGCCTGGGCCGGAATGTAGACCAGTTCTTCAGTCAGGAGCAGTCGGTCCTGCGCCTGAAGCCGGACATTGCCGCGGGCGATGTATTGCCCTGCGGTGCGGTCTTCGATCAGTTCATCAGCTTCCAGGTAAACACGATCCCGGACGTGCTCTTGAGCGCAGGCCGGGCTTGCAGCGGCCAGCAACAGCCCCATGATCGCAGCAGATCGTTCCATCGCACTCATGATCGTCTCCGTCGGCCATGTATCGGATCGGGATGGCGGCGCCCACGGATCAGCCATCTTCCGTTGTTGCGATGAAGAACAATCCGGCGAGAGAGAAGAGTGCCGGCGTGGTCCAGGCAGCTGTAACCGGGTTTACAGATCCCGAGACGCCCAAACCCAGCATCAACTCCTGAGAGAAGTACAGCAGAAAACCTGCACCGGCGCCAGCTATCGCGAAGCGAACTGCACTTCCCAGACGATGCAGGCGCAAGGTGGCGGCGATCCCTGCTAACGCAGAGGCCGCCAGCATCAGCGGTTGGGCCAGAAGGCTTTGCAAACGCAACTCATAGGGCAGGCTGGACAGGCCCGCATCCCGGGCGGAAACAATGACGACGGGCAGACGCCAGAATGATGCTGCGCCAGGGGAGCGGGCGCGTTCAAACAGCGCCTGGCGTCTCAGATTGGTGGGCAGCGCCACATTTCCCAACTTACGAGCCTGTCCGCCGGTAATCTGTTCCACCGCATTGGTGAGATTCCAGAACCTGCCCGAAAGTTCGGCCATATCTGCGGTAGTGCGGCGGTCCATTTGCGGGGCGCCGGTTTTGTCCAGCACGTACTGGTGGAAGATAGGATCGTGAAGTCGGGTGGCTTCGTTAGGGCGCTGGTTGGCGGTGATCATGACGAAACCATTCTGCGTGGTTTCACGCAGCCAGATCGGATCGGACTGCCTTCCTGCGCCCGATTGATTGTCACCTTCGAACAAGGCTTCGCGAATATCTTCAAAGCGGGCGTTGGAGGCTGCACCTAGCGGGTTCAGCACCATGGTGCTCAGCGCGCCGGTCAGGGCCGCAAGAAGCACCACCGGAGCAAGAATGCACCAGCCAGAATAACCCGAAGCACGCATCACGATTAGTTCGGAGCGCCGATTAAGCCGGAAGAAAGTGAAGAGTATGCCGAACAGCACGATGAAGGGCAGGGTTTCCTGCACCAGAAAAGGCGCTTTGAGCATGGACATTTGTAGCGTCTCAAACGCATTGATCGCCACCCGCGTACCGATATCACGGGAGGTTTCCACAAAGTCTATGACTAAGATCACGGCGCTGACGATGATGGCCGCGCCCGCAAGGCCCATCAAAGCCTGGATGAAAATGTACCACCAGAGTTTGCCCATCACCGGGACTCCAGCGCAGTGCGGACGGGTGTCCTGGTTACCGGTTTGGGCGCACGGCGACGCGAACGCAGGATGACAATCATCGCAGCGGCGATGCCCAGAAGAGGCAGCAGGTATTGCACTGCATTCAGATTGCTGTTGGACTCAGCGCCCGCTTGGACTGCCAAGCCAACAAGCCGCAATAAGATGGCGGAAACGCCCACGATGACCAGGTTGCGTCCATACCCCATACGCTGGTGCTCGCCGGACATGAAGGCGGTCATGGCGATCAGTGCAAAGGCGATGTTATACAGCGGTGCGGAGAGCCGATAATGACCCTCCGCCCAAAGATGTTGTTTGTGGCCTGAGCGAGCAATATCGGCTGGCGTGGGTTGCAGCAATTCGGGTAGGAATTTGTCACTTTCCTTGAAGAAAAGCGAGGTTGTGTTGTCCACGAAGGCTGTCAGGTCAAATTCATAGAGGTCAAAAGTCAAGCTTGACAGCGCGCCGACGGCATCCGGCCGGGTCAGCACCCCGTCTTCAAGCAGCATGACCGGCCCGCGCTCGGTGGCTGCAATCTGGCCGCGTCGGGCTGCATATGTGTTTGGATTCTCACCTCGGCTGTCTTCGATGAACACATCATTGAGTGTGTTTTTATCACTGATATCGAATGCGTAAAGGGTTACCTGGTTGCCTAGGGAGATAAACTCACCTTCGCGCATCAAGCCCGCCGCCAGATCAGTGCGGATATCGAACAGCTGTTTGCGCATTTCCCGAAAGCTGGCGGGTTGTATGAACAGATTCACCACCAGGTTGACAAGCGTTGCATAGATCGCCAGGCGCAGAATCGGGCTGATCCGTTGCAACCGACTCATGCCCGCTGCGGCGGCGACGGTCATTTCAGAATCGCTCGACAGTCGGCTCATGGTGATCGTCACCCCCAGAAACACTGCAATGGGAAAGAGCAGGGAAATCATTTGCGGCAGAGTCAGAACGGTGATGTAAAATAGTAAAAAGGCTGTTTCACCGCGCTCTGATACGAGGTCCAGATTGGACAGAGACTGAGTCAGGACAGCCATGCTTGTCAGCGCGGCCATGGCCCCCAGAAATGGCCACAGGGTTTGTCTGAATGTATAGCGTTGAAACAGGGTCATTCGACGCTAGGTCCAAGTGTTTAGGAGAACCGGGGAGAGCCGACCGGGGATGAGTGAGGCTCGCATCTTCCAATACGGGTTACGATACAATACCATTGTGCGCACTGGGCTTGCCACTAGCACGCGCGGATCTCGTGCGTCCAGGATTTGTTGAAACAGGAACTTACCACCCTTCAATGGGTCCAGACCTCCCGGAGTTTGGGGATTTTGGCGTGGCCAGCGAGACATCTCCAGATGACGCGGAGCCCGGCTTTGAAGAGCGAGCATAAGAACCTTGGGGCTTTTCGGACCTCCTTTTTCGCCGCCTTGTTTTC
>RKRX01000064.1 GCA_007571185.1 Oceanicaulis sp. | reverse complement strand
AATACACCATGGATTACGTCACTGAACCTGAGACCATGGATGAGCGGGTTGAGGACCAGGGTGTAGAAATCGTGGTGGACGCGAAATCCTTGTTGTTCCTTCTCGGCTGCCGGATCGACTACGAAGTCACACCCGTCCATGCCAAGTTTGTATTTCGCAATCCCAACGAAACCGATGCTTGCGGCTGTGGCGAAAGCGTTGCCTTGGCGCCAGCCCGGCAGGCGCTTTAGTCTGGCGATAGAGAGAACGAGCCATGCTTGCACTCACCAAGGCTGGCTCGTTGGCGCGCGCAAAGCGATCACGGACCGTGGCCACAAGCTGAGGCTCTCACGCCAGGCGGTGTGACTGTGGGGGCACATATCCAACCTGTCCACTTGTTTGAAACTGTGCAGAGACTCTCAATCGCCTCCGGGAATGCTTCGCGGCATTGTGTTCCTAAGTTTTGCCAAGGTTTGAACAAAAAGCTGAGACGACGTCTTGCTCAAGGGGCGGGCCGCTGATACTCAATTATCCATGGTCTGTTCTGCGATTATCTCCCCTTCAATCCTTTCGGCCGATTTCGCCCGGTTGGGGGAAGAGATCGAAGCCGTTGACGCCGCTGGTGCAGACGGGATCCATGTGGATGTGATGGATGGGCATTTCGTGCCGAATCTGACTATCGGGCCCATGGTCGTGCAGGCGCTGAGGTCATGGTCTGATAAGCCCTTCGATGTTCATCTGATGATCTCTCCGGTAGACGCTTATATCGCAGATTTTGCAGCGGCCGGGGCGGATATGATCATTGCTCATCCTGAGGCGGGACCGCATTTTCATCGCACAATCGAGACCATCAAATCCCATGACTGCAAGGCTGGGGCGGCGCTCAATCCCTCTACCGGGTTGGATGTAATTGACTATGTGCTCGATGATCTTGACAGGGTGTTGATCATGAGTGTCAACCCCGGGTTTGGCGGCCAGAGTTTTCTCAGTTCTCAACTACGCAAGATCGAAATCTTGCGCGGCCTAATTGATCAGCGAGGGTTGTCCGCCGAGGTTGAGGTGGATGGCGGGATAAATCCTCGAACTGCGCGGCAATGTGTGGATGCCGGCGCCCATGCTCTTGTGGCGGGTTCAGAGGTGTTCAAGGGTGGACCGGGGGCGTATGCCGCCAACATCGCCGCCCTTCGCAATGGATAGAGTGTTTTCATGAAGTGCGGTGTTTGGACTCGCGAACGCGTCGCCGCTCTGGCGCTGCATGTTCGGCGGGAGATTTCCGATCTGACCAATACCGCACCGCTCTATCGCATGCTGACGCTATCAGGATCAGCTTTGGATAAAGTGGATTTGCATCCCGAACCTTTGGTAAAAGGCGATAAAGCCAAGGGCGCGGCCATGCTAGCTGGTCGTTTCGTACTGGTAGGCGAAACACTGGATGTTCCGGAAGATGCCAACATCTGGGACTGTAGAACACCATCTAGGGCTTTCGCCGAAGCCTTGCACCGGTTTGACTGGCTCGCCGATCTGCTGGCGGTGCAGGATCCCGAAGCCGTCAGGTTGGCTGTGCGCCTGGTGGATGGTTGGGTAAGCCGATTCGGAAGTTGGAACTGGTTCAGTTGGAATGTCCCGATCTTGGAAAGGCGTCTGTGGGCTTGGATGATGGCGTCTAGGGTCTTGTTTGACCAAGCTGATGAGGGATTTGCGAGTCGGTTGAAATCGACGTCCCGTCAGATCCGGAGGCTGTCTCGGACAATCAATCTGATCCCGATGGACCGGGCGCGCCTGATGGCTGCGGTTACCTTGCGTTTGGGCGGGTTGGTTTTTGGGTTTCCAATCAGGCGACAGAGGTGCGCTCAGATTGCACTGGATAAACAGCTCCAGCTCCAGCTTTTGCCTGATGGTGGTCATATTAGCCGTAGTCCGAAAGCAGCGGCTGATGTGCTGCTCGCACTCACAATCCTGGATCAAGCTGCACACAAGCATGGCGTCTCCTTGTCTGGAGAAGTCAACCGAGCGCTGGATCGTTCCGCCGCGTTCGTACATTTCTGCCGCTTGCCCGGTGGAGGACTCACTGTTTTTCACGGCGGTTCCGAGGGTGATGCGCGGGTGCTTGATGCTGCGCTCAGACATGTAATCGGCGCCAAGGTATCCAAGAGATGTGGGTTCAACGCCGCGCCCAATAGCGGCTATCATCGATTGGAAGCAGGCGGCGCTGTTCTTCTGATGGACACGGGTGGTCCACCGCCTGATCCTCATTTGGCGGATGTGCATGCCAGCGCTTTGGCTTTCGAGTTCACTATCCCCGAGGGGCGGCTGGTGGTCAATTGCGGCTGGGCGGAGGATCAACCCCGTTGTTGGCGCGAGGCCGTGCGCGCCACTGCGGCTCACTCCGCACTAACTCTGGAGGAAACCTCCTCTACCCGTTTGCGGGCCGCTGGCTGGCGGCGCGCTCTGCTGGGGTCGCGTGTTTTCGCAAGCCCGGAACCGGTGAAGGTGCGACGCGACGAGGAAGACCGAGGTATCTGGCTGGAAGCTAGTCATGAAGGTTATCGGCGCGCCTTCGGCCTGTCGCTTCGGCGTCGGCTGTTTCTGTCTGCCGACGGGGGTGATTTCCGTGGAGAGGACGGTCTGCTCCGGCCAATTGAAGATGGTGCGCCGCAAAATCGAGAACCGTGTTATCAGTTCGCCATTCGGTTCCACCTTCATCCCGGTGTGCGTGTTTCTCTTTCTAGAGACTCCTTGAGTGCGCTTCTGATTATGGGTAATGGGGGTGGCTGGCGCTTTCGGACCGATGGCGGTCCGGTGAGATTGGAGCGTTCTGTCTACTTGGCTGCAGGAAGCAGGCCCGAACGCTCCACCCAACTTGTGGTGACAGGTGAAGTAGGGCCGTGCGGCGCAGGGGAACAATCGTTAAATTGTGTACGATGGGCGTTTCAGCGTCTGGATCAGGCTGGCGCAGCTGGATAAGACATGTGAACTTTGGGGTCACTCATGCGGGCCGGACAAATGACCAGACTAGCTGTTTCAGGAGGGTGGTCGTAAATTGACAAGCAAAATTGAACACATTCTGTCCAAGCGCTTGTCGGGGTTTGTATTGATCACCTTACTGATCCTGATCTACGACACGCTGGCGGCCGCTGGCGCGATGTTCGCGGGTCTGATGATTCGCTATTACTTCAGTGAGCACGGTGCACCGCCCGGTAGTCTGGAGTATCTGGCGCCGATCGTATTCGCTGTAATCAGTGCAGCAGTCTTTCTGGTGCTGCGCGTACACCGGAGTCTGTGGCGCTACATGTCCATCATGGATGTGCCGCCGATTTTCCAAGCGGTCATGCTTTCGCATTTGCTCTTTCTGCCGGTGTTTTTCTCCATGAACCGTCTGGAGGATTTTCCGCGCACCAGCTTCCTACTATCCGCACCCCTGATGTTCATTTTGCTGCTGGCGCCCCGGGTTGTGGTTGCAGCCTGGAGATTGGGGGATTTTCGAGGACTTTTCCGCTGGAGGCGGAGAGATAAAACCGTGCCTATGGCTGTCATGGTAGGGAATCTGGTCCATCTGACTGATGTGCTCAAGACGCAGGTGCGTCGACCGTCCGGGCCGGTATTCCGGTTTCAGACTCTGATCGAAACTGAAGGACAGGCGCCCGGTCGAGCGCTTTATGGCGTACCCATCGAAGGGGGCGTTGATCAGCTTGTGCGCGCGGTCTTGCGGGTCAAGCGTAAGGCGGCGGATTGTCCAGCGTTCATCGTGTTTGCTGATCCCGATCCTGATGCAGCGCTGGTCAACGAGGTGGCGCAGGTAGCGGGCCAGACCGGGGTTCGACTCAGACGGGCGAAGAGTGATTGTGATGCACGAACCTTCACCTCTGTTGAAGTTACTGATCTTCTGGCGCGTCCGCCCCGCAGTTTGCCTCACAATAGTAGTTTGGCGCCCGCTGGCGGCGCCCGCCGACTTATCACCGGTGAGCGTGTGCTTGTGACGGGCGCCGGTGGCACGATCGGATCGGAGTTGGTGCGTCAAGTTGTGGCGCTGGAGCCGGCGCGACTCGTTCTGCTTGATGTGGCTGAATCCAACCTCTACAAGATCAACAGGGTGTTGGATACCATGGCCGACGCCCCGTCCTGGCGTCCGGTTCTAGGGGATATCAAAGATCGCACCGGTTTGGAGATCCTGATGCGGAAAGAGCGCCCTGAAGTGGTGCTCCATGCCGCCGGGCTCAAGCATGTACCGCTGATGGAAGCCAATACGGTTGAAACCGTGTGGACCAATCTGGTGGGCACGCGCAATGTGGTCGAAATTGCAGCGGCGACCGGTGTGAAGGCTGTGGTGTCGATCTCCACCGACAAAGCGGTATATCCCGCCTCGGTGATGGGCGCTAGCAAGCGTGCGGTGGAACTCTATCTGATGGCTATGGCGGGCAAGGTTTCCCCGATGAGACTTGCGTCAGTGCGCTTTGGCAATGTGCTGGGTTCCACAGGATCGGTGGTCCCTTTGTTTGAAAGTCAGATCACTGCAGGCGGCCCTGTGATGGTGACTCATCAGGAAGTCACACGCTATTTCATGACGGTCGAAGAGGCGGCGGGCCTGGTGCTTGAAGCAGGCGCCCAAGCGGGCGCCGCAAGTCTGAACGGCGGGGATATTTTCCTTCTGGACATGGGTGAACCGGTGCTGATCGCCGATCTAGCCCGTCAGCTGATTCGTCTGCGCGGCCTGCAACCTGATCGGGACGTGGAAATCCGCTTCACCGGCTTGCGTCCTGGTGAAAAACTGCATGAATCGCTCACCCACGCTTTCGAGACGGTCAAACCTGCTGATCCGGCTGGCGTGATGCGGGTTGATGTTCCCCCCCTTAATCTGGCCCATGTACAGTTCTCGCTGGAAAAATTAATGGCTGCAGTCGAGCGTCGGGATGAAGATGACGTGGGCGTTTGCCTCAGACTTGTCATTGAAGCGGGTTGGCCCGAGGGCGTGACTGCAATCAATCAGTCATTTTCGGCTATGGGCAGGGCGTGACAACGGGTTCGTCTTTATTTCCGGTGCACACCTGCTGCGCTGACCGAGAGGATTGTCTTGTGGAAGATCGAGGTTTTGCCCCGCTCAGGCGGGCTTTAATTTCAGTTTCCGACAAGACCGGTCTGGTAAAGCGCGCCGTCAAGCTGACGGCGGCGGGGGTTGAGTTGTTGTCCACCGGCGGCACATTGCAGATCCTGCGCGATGCGGATCTGGAAGCGCGTGACGTCTCTTCTATCACCCGATACCCTGAGATGATGGATGGCCGTGTCAAGACTTTGCATCCGCGCGTGCATGGCGGCTTGCTGGCGCGCCGGGATCGGAATGATGATTTGGCCGCCATGGCTGAGCACGACATTCCTGCGATCGATTTGCTGATGGTGAACCTTTACCCATTTGAGGAAACTACTCGTTCGGGTGCGTCCCTTGATGCCTGTGTTGAGAAGATTGACGTGGGTGGTCCGGCGATGATTCGCGCAGCGGCCAAGAACCATGCTCATGTGACTGTGTGCACCGATATGGGCGACCTGGATGCGGTGCTGGAAGCTATGAGCGCTCATCAGGGCCATATTCCACTGACCATCCGGCGTTATCTGGCGGCCAAAGCATTTGCCCGCACCGCCGCCTATGACAGCGCCATCGCCGCCCGGTTCAGATCTGAAACGTGCAAACCTATGCACAGCTGGTTCGTCACGGGTGGCCCGCGCCTTGATAAACTGCGCTATGGCGAAAATCCGCACCAAGACGCTGCGCTTTACCGAACCCCTGAGCAGCGCCCCGGCGTGGTGAATGCACGTCGAGTGCAAGGCAAAACCCTGTCGTGTAACAATATCACCGATGCCGATGCTGCGTTTGAACTGGTCAGCGAGTTCAAAGAGGACCAAGCTGCGGCGGTGATCGTCAAACATGCCAATCCGTGTGGCGCCGCTATAGCGGACGATCTGGCGACCGCCTATGAACGCGCTTGCGCAGCGGACCCAATTTCAGCCTTTGGTGGCATCGCCGCCTTCAACCGCACTGTGGACATCAGTACCGCCAACGCAATCATCAAGGTATTCACCGAAGTAGTGATTGCGCCTGATGCGGATCCCGCTGCGTTGGATATTCTATCGACAAAGAAAAATGTTCGTGTGCTTCTGACTGGCGGCATGGCTGATCCTGCTCAACCAAGCTGGACTACAAAGACGGTGACAGGCGGACTTCTGGTTCAGGAACGCGATACCGGTCATGTGCTGGAACACGATCTCGAAGTGGTTACCAAACGTCAGCCGACACCCGGGGAAATAGCTGACCTGATGTTTGCTTGGCGGGTGGTCAAGCACGTAAAATCCAACGCTATCGTCTTTGCCAGGGAAGGAGTTACCGCCGGAGTGGGGATGGGCCAGACCTCGCGAGTCGAGGCGGTGCGTCTGGCGGTTCGCAAGGCTGAGGATGCGGCTAGGAAAAACGGTTGGCATGAAGCGCACACCGTCAATGCTGCCTGTGCGTCCGATGCGTTTTTTCCTTTTCCTGATGGCCTTTTAGAAGCCGCCAGAGCAGGTGCGCGCTGTGTCATCCAGCCCGGTGGATCGGTGCGGGATGAAGACGTGATCGCCGCCGCTGATAAAGCGGGCCTGGCTATGGTCTTCACCGGTATGCGTCATTTCCGTCACTAGAGCCTTTTCGCTGATATCGGGTTTTGGGAGACTCCAAGCATGATTCATGGGGCACTGAAGAGAGTTAAGGAGTCTTGGCTCCAACCTGTCAAAACACTCTGAATTGTCCGGTTGCACGTAGAGGTGAACGCGGCTACGCATGAGTCAAATAGGATGGACAGAGAACAGGATGCCGGGTGCTGCAAACGTGATAAATCTCACGCAAAGGTTGCCGACAAATGATGAGATCAAGAGCGCTGCCGGAGCCTCTCACGCTTGGGCCTGTATGCAGTCGGAGTCAGGCAAGCCTGGTTCTGAACGGAGAAAATGGCGATCAGGTGCAACTTGCACCTGCGGTCGCGGGTCTTATCGTCAATCTTCCTGGTCATGTGGCAATCGGCAACATGGTGACGCTCGCGCCAACCGGGTGCGATGCTGATCACTCAACAGGCTGCTGACATTCTGAATGTCTCTCGACCGTTTTTTGAGCAAGCTTTTGAAGGAAGGCGTAATCCGGTATGTGCAGGTCGGATCGCATCGCCGTGTTATGTTTACTGATTTGATGGCCTACAAGGAACAGCGCGACAGCGTACACAAAGCTGTGCTGAATGAACTTGCCGACCTTGGTCAGAAGTTTGATGCAAGTTGAGCCATCTCGCTGACCGCTTTGTTGTTCTTCTGGACGTGAATGTTCTGTATCCTTTCCGCAAGAGGGATGTGTTCCTGTACTTTTATGGGGTCGGATTGTTCCGGGCCCGTTGGGCAGACGAAATCCTTCCAGAACGGACACGCAAAATGCTATGATATTGAGGCCGTAGAAGCAGACGAATTTCTGGCCTGCACCTTTGATCTGTACACCGCGAAAGCCATAACCATCCTGCACAAGCTCAAAGAGTATTATAGCAAACCCGCGTTCACACTGTTAGAGTTCGTGCTTGATCTTACCGCCAAGGGCCTGTCAAAACTTGCAGCGCGAGTTCGGGCTAACCACTGTTTTCTTTAGCACGTACCTGTTGCAGATGTTTATGATCCCCACGAACTGGAGCTTGAAAGCCCCGATGCCGCCACGGTCTGGGCCCTTGGGTTTGCACGTTGAAGCGGGTCATGCGGCGGCTTGTCTGGAGAGAGAACAACCTGTAGCCTCGGGGTGTTGTCGCCTGGGAAATTGCAAACAATCCCGGATCTTGATAAAGCAAGGACGGTAAGGCTATCGCCAAATGACAGTCCATTACAACGCAGGGGAACGGCGTGGGTAATCTTCTTTCGGGCCTTGACGCCCTTGTCAATGATGTTTCGAATTTCATCTGGGGCGGTGAGTGGGGCGGTCAGCAGATCCTGCCCTTCGGTTTTCTCGCCGTAGTACTGCTGGGCACGGGCCTGTTCTATATGATCCGTCTGGGCGGCCGCCCGCTGCTGCGGTTCATTCCGGCTCTGAAAGAGATGTGGGCCGGTCGCAAGGCCCGGGGTAGCGAAGGCGACATTACCCCTTGGCAAGCCTTGTCCACCGCTCTGTCGGGTCAGGTGGGCACCGGCAATCTGGCGGGTGTGGCCACAGCGATTTCGCTGGGCGGTCCTGGCGCGATCTTTTGGATGTGGATCACCGCATTGCTGGGCATGGCCTGTGCTTTTGCAGAGTCCAGCCTGGCGGTGAAGTATCGCGAAACTCACCCTGATGGTCGTATCTACGGCGGCCCGATGTTCTACATCAAGAACGGTCTGAACAAGGGTAAGTCCGGGTTTTCAGGCGCGTTCGGTTGGCTGGCCGTGCTGTTTTGTGTGGGCGCCCTGATCTCGGCTGTGGCGACTGGCGGGATGATTCAGGCCAATTCCATCACGGAATCAGTGATGCAGACTGGTGCAGAAATAGGCGTGGCGATCCCGAACTGGTCGGTGGGCCTGGTGCTGGCCGCGTTGGTCTTCCTAGTCATTATCGGCGGCATCAAATCCATTGGCTCGGTGGCCGGCAAGATTGTGCCTTTTATGGCCTTGTTCTACATTTTGGTGGCTCTGATGGTCATCATCATGAACATCGAACATGTATTCGAGGCGTTCGGTCTGATCTTCGCCCACGCTTTTGGTTTGCAGGAAGCTGGCGCCGGCGCCGCCGGTTATGGTGTGATGCAGGCGATCCGTTACGGCGTGGCCCGGGGCTTGTTCTCTAACGAGGCCGGACAGGGCTCGGCCCCGATCGCACACGCCGCCGCTCAGACCCGCAGCCCGGTGGCTCAAGGTGAAATCGCGATGATCGGGGTGTTCATCGACACCATCGTGATCTGCACCATGACTGCCTTGGTCATTCTGATGGCTGAAGGCGCCTATCCGGGCGTGGGTGGCGCCACAGTGTCCTATGCTTGGCAGTCCACACTGGAAGCTTCCGCCATCACCACAGCAGCTTTCGCCAGCGCCATTCCAGGCGGTCAGTTCGTGATCACCGGCGCGCTGGCGCTGTTTACCTTCACCACCATCATCGGGTGGTCTTATTACGCTCAACAGGCCGCCAGCTACCTGTTCGGCGACCGGATTGTCCTGCCAATCCGCTATGTGTGGGTGCTGGTGGTGTTCGGCGGTTGTCTGGCGACGGCGTTCACCGATACGCTGTGGCGGTTTGGCGATATCGCGAATGCGGCCATGACATTCCCGAACCTGATCGCCATCCTGTGCCTGTCCGGCGTGGTGGCCGCTATGGCTCGCGAAGCCGATGGCCGCGCCCGCTTGTGAGCGGCGTCACGGCTTTTTACCGTGCCCGAGCTTTCGGAAGGATTGAGGCGCGCTCATGATCCAACTTCTTGCCGATCTTGATCTGCTGACCTGGCCCCGGCGCGACTGGACCCGTGAACAAGTCGCCGAAATCCATGACTGTCCGTTCAATGATCTTGTGTTTGCGGCCCAGAGCCTGCATCGCCGTGTGCATCACCCCAATGCGGTCCAGAAATCCAGGTTGTTATCGATCAAGACCGGCGGGTGTGCGGAGGACTGTGGCTATTGCAACCAGTCAGCCAATTTCGATGCCGGTCTGAAGGCTTCCCGATTGATGGAGCCTGAAGAGGTCGAGGAAAAAGCACGCGAGGCCAGGGAAAGCGGCGCAACCCGGTTTTGCATGGGTGCGGCCTGGCGCGAACTGAAAGCGCGTGACGAACCGAAAATCCACGATATGATCCGCCGGGTGAAGGGTCTGGGTCTGGAAACCTGCATGACACTGGGCATGTTGTCCGATGGCCAGGCCGAACGTCTGGCGGAAGTCGGGTTGGATTTTTACAACCACAACCTTGACACTTCTCCAGAGTACTATTCCATGATCATCACCACCCGCACCTGGCAAGACCGGATCAACACGCTGGCTCGTGTACGCGCCGCCGGTATCCAGGTCTGTGCGGGCGGTATTTTCGGCATGGGCGAGAGCAAAGCCGATCGCATCGGTCTTCTGACCGAATTGGCGACCCTGCCGGTTCATCCCGAGAGCGTGCCAATCAATCATCTGGTGGATGTGGACGGCACGCCGCTGTCGGGTTCGACGCCGCTGGACGGTCTAGATTTCGTGCGCGCTATTGCGACCGCGCGAATCCTGATGCCGCGTTCTGTCATACGCCTGTCAGCCGGGCGTGAAACCATGTCTCGCGAACTTCAGGCGTTGTGCATTCTGGCTGGGGCGGGTTCGATTTTTGTGGGTGACGCGTTACTGACTACGCCCAATCCTGAACTGACCACCGATGCGGCGCTGTTCAGGGATATGGGTCTTGAGGCTGATGA
>RKRX01000110.1 GCA_007571185.1 Oceanicaulis sp. | reverse complement strand
AAACCTGCCGTGCTCAAGCCCAGCGAAATAAGCCGTGGTGTAGGAGATGAGATTGGGCAGGAACCACACGAAAAAGGTCACCCCGACTATAGCCCAGGCCAGGCCCTTCCACGACAGGTGATCCCATTTGCGTGTGAGACCGTAGTACAGATACGCCAGGGGCATCATATAGTATACGCCAAAATACATGGACCATTCCTGAACGGTGAAGTCCAGCAGCAGACGTATGGCAGCCACAATCCACCCGAAGAACACCAATTCTCGAATAGTCAGCCACAGACCTTGTTGATTTGCCATGATGTTCCTCCGTTACTAAAATATGAAATGCGCCGAGCGACTGTCTCTAAGCCATGTAGTTAATGTAACGGCTTCGCGATCTTTTTCGGACAAAATGGCGTTGCCTGTGATCAATGCGTCAAATGCTTCCTTCAGGTCGGCATCGCACAGGGACCAGTCTAATTCAGGGGACAAGGGCGAAATACCCGATTCACATTCAGCATTGTATTCTCCGCTGCAAAGGTACTCCAGCACGCAGTCCGTCTTACAGAAAATCCCGTGCGCAAAACCCGGCGGCACCCAAATCCATTCGCCATGATTGGATTCCGGATCGTCGGATATGTCTCTTGCCAGGACTTTCCCCAGGGTGGGCGACCCGATACGAATGTCCAGCGCGAGATCTATGACATGGCCTCGTACCGCGCGAACCAGCTTGCCCATGTAGGGGTTCCACTGGAAATGGAGACCACGTACGACCCCTGACCGTGAGAAGCTCTCGTTAATCTGGACAAAGCGAACATCCCTTAGGAGATCCGTTGAAGGATGTCCAGACAGGTCCCCCTGTCGGTATGACTCGGTAAAGAAACCGCGCTGATCCCTGAACCGACCGAATCGAATGACCTTCAACTCCGGTATAGCCAAAGATTCCACATGCTCGATCTTCACGTCACGCTCCTGCATTTTAAGCGATTGCCCGGCAAAAGATAGGACCGGAATGATGTATCGAGCAAGAACGAAATAGAGCGCGGACCAGCCGCCACTTGACAAACCCATTTACCGGGTGTTGATTTCGAATCATTCCCGGAAATGACAGGAGAAAAGGATCAGGAAATGTCATCGGCCAGCGGTATCCCGGATTCAGATTGGAAACAGTGGGAAGAGCAGGGCTATCTCGTCTTCGCGGAAGCGATCCGCGGCGAGGAGCTCGCTCGGTTGCAGCGCGCTTTCGACTACTGGTCGGCCGCCGGTAAGCAGGATTGGCTGAAGGGCGTCGCGCGGGGTGAATGGTCTGCGACGTACTATGATATTCCTGATGTATTGACCAAAGACGAGGTCTTTATCGATATCCTCGACCGTCCTCGTTATTACGATTATATCAAGGCCTTTGCCGGAGCGGATGCAATCCATATTGGCGCGCAGGTTCGGACCGCGCCGTTATGGCCCATCAGCTACACGGCCTGGCATCCCGACGTGCCGCCCCATCATCCCCTGCATATCAAGGTGCAGGTTTATGTGAACGATGTCGAGCCGGGCGGCGGGGAATTTGCCTTTGTCCCGGGCAGTCACCGACCCGGCGCCGGGCCCTATCCTCGCGTGCGCGACCTTGCCGCGATGCCGGGGCACAAACGATTTCCGGGCAAGGCCGGCACGGCCATCATGTTCAATACCTATGGCTGGCACGTCGCCATGGACAACCACACCCAGACGCCTCGCAAATCCATTATTCTCACCTATGAAAGACGAACGCCCGAAAAGGTCGATCCTGCAAGGTACGCTTCCATTTTCGCGTCATTGAATACACCCGATCGGCGTCGACTCTTTGGGTTGGATTGAACAGGAAAACCACCGATGAGCGACGATTTTGATGTTGGATAGAATAGGAAAACGCATGTCGAGAATCGATGCCCATGGACATGTCTTTGCCCGGGCCACGAGTGATTTTCCGAGGGAGGTTAACGCTGGAACGCCAGCGGACCGGGAAGAAACCGTCGAGAAACTGCTGTCCTACATGTCGGCCAGCCAGATCGACCAGGCGATGCTGGTGCAGATTGGCGGAACTTCTCTCGAACATCACGCCTATCTTCGGCACTGTCTCAAAACCTATCCCGATCGGTTCCTCGGCATAGGACTCATTCCCGAATCCGCCTACGCCCATCCACAGTCGCATATGGACCAGCTTGCCGATGGAACAGGAATCGTTGGTTTCAGACTGGGCATGGTTGGCGGCCCCCAAGATCCCTTCGAACCCGTAGACGTACGCACCTTTTCGACCTTTCCAATTTGGAAGCATGCCGCGGAAAAGGACTATGTGCTTTGGCTATACGTCCGCGCGACTGACGCCCACCAGATTGCCTGGCTCGTTGATGCTTTTCCGCAGGTGCGCGTCGTGATCAATCACCTGGGGGTGTGTCCCGGCGAAGGGAAGGGACGTACGGATGAATGGGGTCGACCACAGATCGACACGCCTTCATACAACCCGGGATTCCATACCACGCACCGCCTCTCCACCTACGAAAATGTGACCATGCACCTGTCGGGTCATTATGCCTTCAGCAAAGAGGACTATCCCTACCCGGATCTTGCCGGATGGCACAAACACCTCTGAGGAAGTTTCGGGGCCGATCGCTTGATGTGGGCAACGGATTTCCCATGGATATTTGAGCATCCCGGATATGACCGGTTGGTACATCTCATCGAGAAGGTGATGCCCGATATTTCATCCCACGAGCTTGAGGCTATTATGGGCGGGACTGCGAGGCGATTCCTTCGGTTTTCGGATCTGGCGGACGCTACGTGATTAAAGGTTGCTTCCACCGTTCATTTCCTCTCCACCGGAGCATGATATGGGTGTAAATCATAACGGCTTGACGACGGGCTCGGACATCAGCCGTCTTGTGGATCGTATGGGCGAAGCCGCTGAGCATTTCTTGAACGCGCTTTCTGGATCGAGCTTCAAAAGCCGCATGGCGTAAAGCAAACGCCGGTGCACCGGCTTCAAACCATCCCTAGCGTCAGGCAGAGCGCGCTGTGTAATGGTGGACAAAGCATAGGCGAGATAGCGCGAGGACAAAGCGTCATTAAAGCTTTCCTCGAAAATGCGACCGGAAGCTCCCTGAAATTGTTCGCCCATGCCGTGACTCCTCCGGCGACTTCGTGATTCGACTGCAAGCGAGGTCTTCCAAGAGAACTGTTTTCAGTCATCTGTTCAAAGGGGATTTCATCTTTATCTCACACTGTCAAGGCAGTTCCCGTGTCTAGCCGCAGGAAGGTTTTTTGGAGATGTCCGATTTTTCAGGTGCAGGGTCAGACTTGGTGCGGCTGGAGGGACTCGAACCCCCACTCCGTCAGGAACGGGCTCCTAAAACCCGCGTGTCTACCAGTTCCACCACAGCCGCCGCTGCACTCAACGCTATACGCCGATCCCGGTGCAGGGCGCAACAGGGCATGTTATGGGGGTTTCCGCCCAAAGACTTTGGTTGCTGGCGCAACTTGCGTTTTTCCGCTAGTGGCGGAAAGTGTCCTTCGAACACCGCGTGCGCTGCAAGTGACGTTCGTTCTCGATAGAAAATTTGTGACGGAAATAAGAAATTGACGGCTCCGACCGCCAGTTTCGCTTTGATCAAGGACGCGATCTTGCTATCGGGAAGCCTGACACAGGGTCACAGGGCGCTGTGAGCGGTTCTGAGAGACAGGGTTTATCATGTCTGAGTTTGGTCAGTTCGGCGTATTCGGCGTGCCGTTTTTCGCGCTCATCGGTTTCATGCTTGCTGCGTATGCAATCGTCGCCAACGATGTGATTCAGACCCTGGGCACTTTCTTGGCCTCCAACTCCAAACGTCCATGGCTGGTGCTGTGGGCTTTTGCGGCCTCCATCATCGTGGCGGTCATGCTTTATGGCTGGTTCGCCTATGACGGCGACATCGCCTTTGATCGACTCAACCGCATTCCCTACCCCGAAACCGGCATTCAATGGTGGCATGTTCTGCCGCCGCTGGCGCTTTTGATTTTGACCCGGTTGGGCATTCCCGTTTCCACCACCTTCCTGGTGCTGACGATCTTCACCCTGACCGGAGGCGCGGCCACCGCGGGCGTGCTGGGCGGCATGATGATCAAGTCTCTTCTGGGCTATATGGTCGCCTTCGGCGCCGGGGCGGTACTGTTTGTGATCATTTCTCGTGTGTTCGAGGTCTGGGTCTCCAGAACCGAAGTGGACGATCACCACGCACCCGGCTGGCATATTCCCGGCGTCGCTATTTTGAGCGCGGTTCTGGTCTACCTTTTGGTCAATGGTCCGATCGCGCCTGATCTGGCCAATGTCGATTGGCTCGCCGCAGGCGCAGTGGTCGCGGGCAGTGTCGTGATCGCCCTTGCTACGCGCCGTTTCAACACCTGGTTCGTCATGCAATGGCTGTCCACCGGCTTTCTATGGTCGCAATGGCTGATGCAGGATCTGGCGAACATTTTCGTCTACCTGCCGCGCGTGACCGTGACCGATCCGGCAAGCGGCGATGTCACCGTAACCTTTTCCATCAGCCTTCTGATCTTCGCCACCGTGCTGATGTTGGGTCTTCACGCTCTGATCCTTGCCGCACGCGGTGGTGAAATCCAGAAAATTGTTCTGTCCAAAACCAATACCGTGGACGTGCGCGCGGCAACCGTTATAGATTTCTCCTTCGGCATCATCCTGATGATTTTCAAAGAGATCAACGATATCCCCATGAGCACCACCTGGGTGTTCCTGGGCCTTCTGGCCGGGCGTGAGCTGGCGATCTCGGTCATCGCTAGGTTACGCGGCATGCGGGAAGCCGCCCTTGACGTCTTCGCCGACGCGACCCGCGCCGGTATCGGGCTGGTTGTCTCTGTAGTCATGGCGCTAGGCTTGCCTTTCATCGCCACCGGCGAATTGCCCGATCTGGGCGAAGCTCTGGGTTTTGGCGCCACAGAAACTGAACAAACATCGGAAACCGGGGCTGAATAAGCCTTGAACTGGAACAGACCTGATGCAGGAAACCGCCGAGATGGACGCTGACAACTCCAAGCAGGGCGTAGCGCCGGACAAAGCATGGATCGGATGGCTTCAAATCGGCGCCATCGCTGGCGTCATCGCTCTGGCGCTGTTTCTAACGGTCGTGCTCTCCTCGGGTAGAGAAAACGCTCCCGCCCCCGCGCCGGACCGGAACACCGTCCCGGTTGAGCTTGTCCAGCCTCGCACCACCAGCCATGCCGTCACCGTGACGCTGACCGGGACCGTGGCGGCGCGCGCCAATGTGGCGTTGACCCCGCAGGTGAGCGGCCGCGTGATGGCCCTGTCAGAGAATGTCCGCACTGGCGCCCGATTCAACGCTGGTGAAATCCTGTTTGAAATCGACCCGCACGATTATGAAATCGCCGTAGCGCGGGCGGGTGCAGCGGTTGCCGATGCACAAAGCGCCCTGGACCAACTCGAGGCGGAAGCGGCGATCAACCGGGTTGAATGGAGGCGGGAATACCCCGATCGCGAGATCACGCCTCTGGCGGCGCGCGAACCGCAATTGCTCGCCGCCCGAGCTCGCCTGACATCAGCACAGGCCGACCTTGCCCAAGCTCAGCTCAATCTTGAGCGCACCCGGATCCAATTTCCCTTTGACGGCCGCGTGATCGATAGCCAGATTGAGATCGGTCAACTCGTTGCTGCGGGACAAAGCTATGGCGCCGTCTATGACAGCGCCCGACTGGAAGTCGTCGCGCCCATACCGCCCGCCGACCTGGCTCGACTGGACGGAGCCCAAGGACGAAACGCCCGACTCAGCATCACCGAAACCGGGCAGGTTCTGGACGCGACGATTGATCGCGAAGGTGCGATCTTGGACGACCGCACCCGCTTCATCGACCTGTTCATCACGCCCGGTCAAATCACGGCCTTGCGACCGGGACAGTTTATCGAGGTGGATATCACCGGGCCGCACATGAACGCAGTTATGGCTTTGCCGGAAGAAGCCCTCGTCGGCCTCAATACGGTGCGCATCGTGCGCGATGGCGACATCAACGAAGTGCGCGTCAATGTCCTTGACCGACCACGTAGCGCGGTCATCGTTACCCCGTTCGATACAGGCGAAGGCGTGGTCGTTACCCCTGTGCCTGAATCGGCGCTGGGCCGGCCCGCCCGGATCCTGTCTGCCCGGGAGAACTGAGCATGGGCCCATCGCCGCATCTTGCGCCATCAGCTCATTCAGGGTGGCCGGCGCGCGGGCTGATCGCCTGGTTCGTGCACAATCCGGTGGCCGCCAACCTGTTGATGCTGCTGCTTCTGATCGGCGGCGCCCTTACTGCCCTGACTATGAAGACCGAGGTGTTCCCCACCTTGCAACCGCGTTCGGTTCAGATTTCGGTGTTCTATCCCGGCGCCACACCGGAGGAGGTGGAAGAGGCCATCACCCGTCGAGTGGAAGAAGCGGTTCTGGGCCTGGACGGCGTTGATCGCGTACGTTCAACAGCCTCAGAAAACCGCGGCACGGTCACCGTTGAGCTCAAAAATTTCGCCGATGCCCAGACCGTCAAAGACGATGTGGAGACTGCTGTCAGCGCACTGGCTGATTTTCCCCCCGCCGACGCCGAGCAACCCCGAATCCGCGTCCCACAACCTCTCAGCACGATTGTGTCCTTCGCTTTGACCGGCAATGTCGGCGAAACGGCATTGCGGGACGTCGGCGCCCGGATCAGACGGGATCTTCTGGCGCAGGACGGAATTTCCACTGTCCAGCTGCGAGGAGTGCGTGAACGCGAAATTTCCATCGCTGTCTCCGAGAACGATCTACGCGCCTATGGATTGCGCTTTACCGAAGTGGCGGATGCGCTCCAGGACGCCTCAGTGGACCTGTCAGGCGGTGATATCCGCACTCGTGCAGGTGAAATCCTGCTGCGCACCGACGCGCGAAGAGAAACCGGCGCGGAGTTCGAGGATATCATTCTGCGCGCATCCCGGACCGGAGCCCGGGTGCGTCTAGGTGATGTAGCCGTCATTACAGATGGCTTCCAGCAGGAGCCGCTGATCAGCACGTTCAACGGACATCCGGCAGTTTTCGTTGATGTGCAGACCCGCGGCGCCGAGGATCTTCTGAGCGTGCGCAACGCCGCGGTTGACTTCGTGGAGACCCTTCGCATGCCGCCAAGGATCGAAATGGAACTCGCCGTTGATAATAGCCAGGTGTTCCAAGATCGTCTCTCACTACTGGCCCGCAACGCCATCCTGGGCTTCACCCTCGTCTTCATACTGCTGGTTCTGGTCCTGGACCTGCGCCTGGCTTTCTGGGTCGCCATGGGTGTGCCTATTTCCTTCCTAGGCGGATTTGCTTTGTTTGGAGCAGCAGGCGTGACCTTGAACTTCATCACCACGTTCGGTCTGATCGTGGTGCTGGGCATTGTGGTGGATGACGCCATTGTGGTGGGAGAGAACACCGACCGTGAACGCCACAAGGGCCGTACAGGCGAAGAAGCCGCCATTGCCGGGGTCACCGGTGTGGCCGCACCGGTTCTGGTCGGCGTTCTGACCACCATGGCAGCCTTCGGGCCGCTGATCTTCTCAGGTGGAACCTTCGGTGAAATCAGTCGGCCCATCCCCATAGTGGTCATCTGCATCTTGGCGATTTCGTTGGTGGAAGCTTTTTTCATACTGCCCGCACATCTCGCCCATGGCCACGCCTGGTCCAGAGGCCCGCTGGCGGCTATCCAGAATCGCGTGGCCAGATATCTGACGGCCTTCGCCGCCGGTCCGGTCAACAACTGGGCGCACCGTGCAGCTCGTATGCGTTATCTAGTGGCTGCCGCCGGCATTGTCATACTTGTCGCCTTGATATCCTTGGCCGCCACCGGCGTGGTTCGTTTCATTTTCTTCCCCTCTATAGAAGCCGAAGAGATCACCGCCGATATCAGCTTGCCCGATGGCTCACCCTTCAGCGCCACCCGCGCCGCCGCCGAACAGATGATCGCAGCGGCCGAGGCTCTTCAGGCCGAATACGCCGGGCAGAACCAGCCCGTGATTGAGTCGATAGAGAGCACGATCGGCGGGCGCACCTCCCTGTTCGATGGACCCGGTTCAAGTTCGGTCACCACAATCTCCTCCAACCTGTCCCAGATCATCATCCGACTTACCCCCGCCTCGATCCGCACCCTCAGTTCTTCCGAACTGGAAGCGCTGTGGCGTGAACGTACAGGTGATCTACCCGGCGTGGAGCAACTTTCCGTTGTCTCTTCAGCCGGGCCGCAGGAAGCCGATATCGCCTATGAACTGACCCATCCTGACAGTGAGGCGCTGGAGGCCGCTGCGCGCCGTCTGGCCATCGGGTTGGCCGAACTGGATGGCGTGGCCGAAATCAGGGACGGGCTTGACCGGGGCAAGCGGCAGCTAAACTTCTCCATCACCCCGGCGGGCGAAGCGGCGGGACTCACCTCCCGCACCATCGCCCGGCAGGTGCGCCAGGCCTTCTTCGGTGAAGAGGTGCAACGCATCCAGCGCGGTTCGGATGAAGTACGGGTCTATATCCGTTACCCACAGGAAGATCGCGCTAGTCTCGGCGATATCGACAATCTGCGGATTCGCACCAGCGACAATCAAACCCTGCCCCTGAACGTAGCGGCCACGATTCATGAAACCCGCAGCTTTACCCGGATTGAGCGCACTGATGGACGACGGACTGTGGAAATCACCGCCGATGTGAACGAAGCTCTGGTCACTCCAAACCAGATCCGCCAACAGGTGGAAACCACTCTCCTGCCCGAACTGGCCTCCACCTGGCCCGAATTGCGCTGGGAACTGGAAGGGGAAGGTCGGGAACAGGCCGAGGATTTCTCCAGTCTAAGCCGTGGCCTGCTCATCGCCCTGATCGTCATGTACACCCTGCTCGCTACCCAGCTACGCAGCTATATCCAACCCCTGATCATCCTTATCGCCATCCCGTTCGGTATCGGCGGGGCGATACTGGGCCATTTTCTGATGGGTTATGCACTGTCCTTTCCATCCATTTTCGGGATGGTGGCGCTCTCAGGCGTAGTGGTGAACGCCTCCATTATTTTAATCGACCGCTATAATCTCAATATGGCCGAGCGAGGCATGCGCCCTGCGGACGCCATTGCCGAAGCCGCCAGCCGTCGTTTTCGACCGATTCTGATCACCACCTTGACCACCGTTCTGGGGCTATTGCCGATCATTTCCGAGCAGAGCCCACAGGCACAGTTTCTGGCGCCTATGGTAGTGTCTCTGGGTACGGGACTGCTCTTCGCCTCCGTTGCCATCGTGACACTGCTTCCAGCGCTGGTGCTCATCGTGGACGATGTGCGCAACTCCCCCGCGACCCGCCCGGTGACCGTGGGCGGGTTGGTTCTCGGTCTGATCTTGCTTGCAATATTCAGACCGTTCTGAACCCGGCGGCCGGCAGATCTGCACGATCTGATTGTTCTCTGGCGATGCGGGCGATCAGAGCGTCAGGCGTCATCGCGCCCAGATCACCGTGGTCGCGATGACGGACAGCGACCTCACCTTTTTCCGCCTCAGCGTCCCCTACCACCAGCATGTAGGGTATCTGGCGAGTCTGAGCGTTGCGGATTTTCTTCTGCATGCGATCGGAAGCGAAATCCGCCTCAGCGCGTATTCCAGTGTTCACCGTATCCACTTCAGACACGTGCAGGTGGTCCTTCACTGTCCGGGCGTAGGATTCATGGCGATCTGCAATCGGGATCACCATGGCCTGAACCGGACTCAACCAGGTCGGGAACTTGCCCGCATAATGCTCAATCAAAAAGGCCACAAAGCGCTCATGGCTGCCCAAAGGCGCGCGGTGGATCACGTAGACCGGTCGCCTTGAACCATCATGGGCCGTGTAGACAAGATTGAAGCGCTGGGCGGCCACAAAGTCGAGCTGGTTGGTGGAGATGGCGTATTCGGTTCCCACCACTGATTTTACCATGAAGTCCACTTTCGGGCCATAGAAAGCGGCCTCGCCCTCCACCTCCGTGTACGGATAACCGGATTCATCCATCGCCGCTTTCAGAATATCCAGTGCGGTTTTCCAGCCTTCTGCGTCATCAATGTATTTCTCCAGATCATCCATGTCCGGCAGGGACAGACGCATCCAGAAATCTTCAATGCCGAACAACCGGTAATAATCGGCATGCATGTGCATCACAGCCAGGAATTCGGCCCCAGCCTGATCGGGACGGCAATAGATGTGCGCATCATTCTGACAGAACCCCCGCACACGCATCAGACCGGACAAACCGCCCGAGGCTTCATGGCGATACACCTGACCATACTCGGTCAGGCGCACCGGCAAATCACGATAGGACCATTGGTCATGGGAATAGATCATGTGGTGGTGCGGACAGTTCATCGGGCGCAGATAGTATTCCTGCCCGTCAATCATGATC
>RKRX01000088.1 GCA_007571185.1 Oceanicaulis sp. | reverse complement strand
CTTTAGTCTTGAATGGATTACCCGGTTTGGCTCCCCTGATTTGTTATGAAGCTATCTATCCGCGGTATATTCCGCGGCATTCGGACAGGGCGGGGTGGATGTTGAATATTTCCAATGACGCTTGGTACGGGAACTCCTCTGGGCCTCAACAACTCCTCAACCAGACACAGTATCGCACGATCGAAGAGGGGATGCCTCTCGTGCGGGTAGCGGCCGCTGGAGTCTCAGGACAGATCGACCCGTTGGGGCGTTTGACGCAAACGCTCTCTTCAGGCAGCGCCGAACCTCTGACAGTGAGATTGCTCAAAGCGACAGATGCGCCCCCTTATGCGATATATGGAGATGCAATATGGCTGATCGTTTTAGTGATTTTGGTTGGCGGCACGCTGTTTCCATTGCGATTTCGTCGGTAGGACCATGGCTATGCAGCCCGTTTCGGGAACGTCGAAAAGCCTTTTGGTTGACGTTAGCGAGAATTCACAATTTGCAGCAGTATCGGCCTCTTTTATCCTTGTCTCACCTTCTCTCCACACTAGATCAGGGACTGTCGGGCGGTGCGAATAAACCCTCTGATCCGGTCACAGCCCCCCCTACCCCCCGGGTCCGGGTGGTTGCACCGCCCGACACTGTCGCCTCGCCTGGTGACAGGCCATTGCGGGGTGCAAGCGACAAGTTGGGACACACTTTGCAGAAAGGACAGCTTGCTGCATTCCGACCGAGCCTGTCAGGCGACCCTTGAGAGCGTCATCAATGTCCAGAGGGCAAGCGGTTGGCAGCCAGAATGGGGCCGCCCGGTCCGTCCTGTATCAGAATGGCGCCTGCCAGACCCTCAGGCGTGGCAGGCACGTCAAACACCATGTCGCCGCCGCTCCATTCGCCCAGTTTTACTATTGAGCGCACCATATTGAAATGACTCATTTCCAGCCCGGCGTTGCGGCCGCTCTCAATGGTTCGAATCTCCACGCCAGGACGATAATAGGCCGCCCAGATGTCCGCCGGCCCAGCACGCTCCGGCCCTGATAGCCGGGTGATCATGCCGTCCCCGACGATCTCGACAACCGCCAAGGCTACAGGCTTGGTCGCGTCGATCGTTGCGTTGATACGCTCGGGGTCGAAGCGCAGGCGTTCCGGTGCGCCATTGATGACGAAATGCGGGGTGTAGACCCGGCGGACTTCACCAGCGTTCACATAAGCTTTCTGGCGTTTGACGAATTCAGGACGGGCGTACTCATCCACCCAGCCATAGGCATCCCAATAATTCACCCCCCAACCCAAGGCGATCACATTGTTCTGGACATCATATTCGGCCAGAAATTGATTGGCTGACGGGCACATGGGGCAACCCTGACTGGTGAAAAGCTCCACGACCACCGGGGCCTGAGTCGAGGTTGGGGCGACGGCGACCACGCCTGCCTGTTCAGGCGGTGCGGCGTGGGCCTGCGCCAAGGCGGCCAGAGAGAGGAGCCATACGAGCATGATTCCAGCATCTAGCCCAATCCCTGCCCTCCTGAAATTCACAGGGGCGTTATGAAGCATGACCGCAGTGGCGTGAAAGAGGATTCAGGCGCGTCCCCAGATCGGGTCGATTCTACGGATCTGGGCGTTTGGCGTATTTCAGCGTTATTGGCACATTGATCAACACAAAAAAGAAAAAGATTGGCAAGTTGCCAAAAAAGCGAAAATTGGCCCAGAAACTTTCGGTCAACTCCAGCCAATCAAACCAGCGCATGGACGGATCAACTGTGGAATCGATGATGTGCCGCCACATCACCTCATTGAGCAGCGCCAGAACTGCAAAAAACAGCGCCCAGCGAACGCCCAGAATGACCCAGGCGTGATCGGGCATGGAATAGATGGAGCCGAACAACGCCTTCCAGATATTAAAACCCAGCGCAAAACTGATCAGGATTGCGAGGGCGAAGATCAGGTTGATGATGGTTGGCTTGATGTAAATAAAAATGGGATCCTGTAGCCAGATCGTCATGCCGCCGAACAGGGTAACGATGACGAAAGTCACCGCCAGCATGGGCGGAAAACGCTTCTGGGTGATCAGGGCATAGGCTACAGCGGTGACCGTTGCGATCATGAAAATACCGGTCGCCCAGAAAATCGCCTGATCGGGCGCCAGGCGCCTGGCCACATTATAGGTGACCATGAACACCGCCGCAGGTCCCACATCCACGAGCAGTTTCGACCCCTGCCCCAAGGTCCGACCAGACGGCTGGTCAACGCCGGCGGTTGAGGGCTGATCAGTCATGATGCGGCGAGACGGGGTTGTCGGTTTGGACATGTGTTGGCATCAATCCCTCTTGGTACACGTCTCTTTTGCCACGAGAGGCGAAAATCATCTTCACACTTGGCGATGCAAACCCCCCGAACGGTCACTTCAAGCCCGAGCATAGGGAGGGTTTTGCCATGAGTCGCGTACCGTGAACATCACCTTTACTCATCTTCAATATCACTGATCCTCACTAGCGGCGTTGCTGGACACTTGCCCATCGTCGCCGTCTCATCAGGCGGGGTTTGTGAACTCAACCAGCTGGAGTTCTTCGGCCCCTCACGCGGGGTCTGCTCCATGAGCACAGCCCCCGGTGTTGCTCACGTCTGCGCTTGTCCAAACACCGCCTCAAGCGAAAGCGCCTCCAAAATGGTCGTTGACGACAGCGAATCAGTGTCGGGCAGTGGCGAAAATCGCATCCAGGTCCGGCGCATCCAGTACCGCATCCAGCCATGCCTCAATCTGCCGTGGACCCGCACCGGAAATCCGCTCACGCACGGACCCAGGTAAAGGCCCAAAACGACGCTCCAACAACCGGTTCAAGGATCTAACCTCTCCCACGGCGATCCCTTCGGCCTTGCCTTCGGCCTTGCCTTCGGCCTTGCCTTTGGCAATTCCTTTGGCAATCCCCTTGGCAATTCCCTCGGTCTTGCCTCGCTCAATCAATGTTTCTGCGATCGATCCCACAATCGGCTCCCATCTCTCAGGTTTGGCTTCGCGCACCACCGCCTCCAGCGCCTCAAGCTCAATGTTGAACGCCCAACACATATAC
>RKRX01000182.1 GCA_007571185.1 Oceanicaulis sp. | reverse complement strand
CGCCATCACCCGCACGTTTGACGGTGATGAGCACGCCCCTGATGCGCTGACGGAAGATGAGATCATCGGATTGTCGCGCGGCGCGTCCGCCGGGGCGGCTCTGCATGAACGCGCGGATTTGCCTGCATGGCTGGCGGCAAGCTTTGAGCGCGCCTATGGCATGCAAGCCGAAGCGGAAGGATTGGCTATGACAGGCCGGGCGCCGGTAGACTTACGGGTGAATCGCCTGAAGGTCGAGCCGGAAAAAGCCTTTGCCGCAGTATCCGCTAGGATCAGGACCGTCACTGCCGCCAAGTTGGTGCGTGATGGTTTGCGCATTCCCGAAACCGGCTCTCGCGCCAAGGCGCCGGGCGCCCGGTCCATCCCCGCTTTCGGCAAAGGCTGGGTCGAAGTTCAGGATATCGGCTCCCAGCTCGCCGCCCTGGCCGCAGGTGATATTAGGGGCGCTCAGGTGATGGATTATTGCGCCGGGGCGGGTGGCAAGACGCTCGCTCTTTCGGCGTTGATGCAAAACACCGGCCAGCTCTATGCCTGGGATTACGACGGTCGGCGTCTGCGCGCGATCTGGCCGCGCCTGAAACGCTCAGGCGCCCGCAATGTGCAGGTGCGCGACGGCAGGGAAGCTGAAGCCCTGGGTGATCTGGAAGGCAGGCTCGATTGTGTCTTCGTTGATGCGCCATGCTCAGGCTCGGGGGCTTGGCGACGACGTCCAGACAGCAAATGGCGGCTGAAAGAAGACGCACTTAAACGCCGCCAGAGTGAACAGGACGAAGCGTTGTCCAGAGCCTGGCGCTTTGTCAAACCCGGCGGACGGATGGTCTATGTGACCTGCTCGATGTTGCCTGAAGAAAACGAAGACCGGATCGCGAAATTTCTTGAAGCAAACAGAAAATTTTCTGTTCTGTCGACCAGTGAAATCATGGCGCAGTCCGGTCGTCTGTGCGAAGGAACACAGACACAGATCAAGGCTCTTGAAGATCGGTTCGGTGCGATCCAACTGACCCCGCACCGTACGGGCACAGATGGATTTTACGTGTGTGTGCTGGAGCGTACGATCCAATAAACGCCCTGCGCCGGGCGAACGGATGTGGAGGAGATGGAACTTCCCACTGGCGCAGTCCGGTCGTCTGCGCTATGCGCCCCCATGATCGGGATTCAGGCTAACCACGAAAAAGTGCTGGTGATCGACTTTGGCAGTCAGGTCACCCGGCTTATCGCCCGTCGCCTCCGCGAGAACGGGGTGTACTGCGAGATTCACCCCTTCAACCGTGTTGATGACGCCTTCCTGGACGCTTTTGCACCCGAGGCTATCATCCTGTCCGGCGGCCCTGGTTCCGTGCATAGTGAAAACGCTCCCTGTGCGACTCAGAGCGTGTTTGAACGCGACCTTCCAGTGCTGGGCATCTGCTATGGCGAGCAAACCATGTGCGCCCAGCTAGGCGGCAGCGTGGAAGCAGCCGAGGCGCGCGAGTTCGGACGCGCCAATATCGAGATCGTTGCAGAGAGCCCGCTGTTTGACGGCATTGGCGGGGTCGGCCATCTCGAACCCGTCTGGATGAGCCATGGTGATCGGGTGCGTTCCATCCCCCGGGGTTTTCGTCCGATCGCGGCCAGTGAGAACGCCCCATTTGCGGTGATCGCTGATGAGAGCCGCCGCTTCTACGGCGTGCAATTTCATCCAGAAGTGGTGAACACGCCGCGTGGTATGCTGATATTGCACAATTTCACCCACAAGATCGCCAGACTCAAAGGCGATTGGACCATGGCCGCGTTCAGAGACGAAGCTGTCGCCAGGATACGCGAGCAGGTGGGCGAAGGTCGGGTGATTTGTGGCCTGTCGGGCGGTGTGGACAGCTCTGTGGCGGCTGTCCTGATCCACGAGGCTATTGGCGATCAGTTGACATGCGTGTTTGTGGACACTGGCCTGATGCGCTTGGGTGAAGCCGATCAGGTCGTCTCGCTGTTCCGCGAGCACTATAATATTCCGCTTGCAGCTGCCGATGAGGGAGAGCGTTTCTTCAATGCGCTGGTTGGTGAAAGCGATCCTGAAAAAAAGCGCAAAATCATCGGCAAGCTCTTCATTGATGTGTTTGAAGATAAGGCGAAAAGCGCGGGCGGGGCAGATTTTCTGGCCCAGGGCACGCTCTACCCTGATGTGATTGAATCTGTGTCTTTTGACGGCGGCCCGTCGGTGACCATCAAGTCGCATCATAATGTGGGCGGTTTGCCCGCACGAATGAACATGAAACTCATCGAGCCATTGCGTGAGCTGTTCAAGGACGAGGTTCGCGCTTTGGGGCAGGAGCTGGGCTTGCCGAACAGTTTTATCGACCGCCACCCCTTCCCGGGGCCAGGGCTGGCCATCCGTATCCCGGGCGAAGTGACCAGGGAAAAAGCTGACATCCTGCGCAAGGCGGACTCGATCTATATCGAGGAAATCCGCAAAGCGGGGTTATATGACGCCATCTGGCAGGCTTTCGTCGTGCTGCTGCCGGTGCAGACTGTCGGCGTGATGGGCGACGCCCGCACCTATGACAATGTGCTGGCTCTGCGGGCTGTAACCTCCACCGATGGCATGACTGCGGACTATTTTCCGTTCGATCACGATTTTCTGGCCCGTGTCGCCACCCGCATTATCAATGAAGTGCGCGGCGTGAACCGGGTTGTCTACGACATCACCTCCAAACCGCCAGGCACGATTGAGTGGGAATAGCTGGAAAACTTGAAATCTTTGCTTGACATCCGGGGGAAAAAGGTGTGAGAGTATGGTACGCTTCACATCTGGAGACGGCTTCGCGTCTACTGACCGTTGCGTGGCTTTTTAGTATAAGTGCGTCCAGCAGAGAATCACACCGCAGCAGAATGGATCTTGCTGACTTTCTCAGAGATACTGGCATTCCTAGGGAGTCCATTTTTACTCTGATCTATGATAAAACTAAATCTTACAAATACATTAGTTTCCGCAATAATCGTACATCCTATGTTATTGTTGATAACAAAGAAAAGAAATGATCTGAAAATACACAGAATGCACTCTATAAATTTAATATAGGATATT
>RKRX01000160.1 GCA_007571185.1 Oceanicaulis sp. | reverse complement strand
GTGCAGAGTAGTGGATCTGACGTCATCGCTGTCATTGTGCGCGGCGGAGCCCAGTCCGAGATTAATTCCAACTTTGACAGGGATACTGTACGGCTTGTGGAAGCAGCGCCCGGTGTGGCGCGCGACGGAGACGGCAAAGCCATTCTGTCCCCCGAACTCTATGTGGTTGTCGAGGGTGTCAAGCGCTCTTCGGGCGCCGGCGCCAACCTGCCGCTGCGCGGCGTCGGCGACGCTGCTGACGCCCTGCGTGAAAACTTCACCATGCTGGAAGGCCGCATGTTCGCCGAAGGCTCCAATGAACTTGTGGTGGGCGAGGGTGTGATCCGGGAGTTTTCCGGTTTTGATCTGGACACCACCATCCGCCTAGGGACCGGCGAATGGCGTGTGGTGGGCGTGTTTTCCACCGGCGGCTCAGTGTTTGACTCTGAAATCTGGGCGGATGTGGGGGTGATCCAGAACCTCTATCAGCGTGGCGGAAGCTTCCAATCCATCCGGGTTCGACTGGAGGATGAAACCGCCCTTGATCGTTTGCGGGAGTATGTAGACGCGGAACCCCGGCTTGATCTCGATATTTCTACTGAGCGTCAGTACTTTGCAGACTCCGCTGGCGGGCTTGCCGATGTCATCATGTTCCTGGGCTGGCCGCTCGTCATCATCATGGCCACAGGCGCACTCGCGGGGGCCTGGAACGCCATGTATGCCTCGGTGGACTCTCGGATGCGGGAAATCGCCACCCTGCGCACGCTGGGTTTTTCAGGTTTCGCCGCCTTTATGGGCACGATGGCGGAATCGCTGCTGCTGGCGCTGATTGGAGGGGTGATCGGGGCCGCAATCACTTATCTCATCTTCGACGGGATCAGTGCGTCCACGTTGGGCGGTAGTTTCACCCAGATCGTGTTCTCGTTCGCCGTTACCTCTAAAGCGATGATCAATGGCGTCATTCTGGCCTTGATCGTGGGATTGATCGGTGGAGTTTTTCCTGCCTTGCGTGCTTCACGCGTGCCCTTGCTCTCAGTGCATGGCTAAACGTCAAGGACGTCCAGAGCCTGGGACAGGTCCGCCCACAGATCATCGACATGCTCCAATCCCGCTGACAGGCGCAACAAGGCGCCTTCCGACACCCAAGGTGCGGTTGTGCGCCGGATCTGCCGGTCACACGGCAGAACCAGGCTTTCATAACCACCCCAGGAAAAGCCCAGCCGGAACAGATTCAGTTTTTCAGCGACAGCTTCACCACCCTCAACCTCGACCCCGGCCAGGATGAAGCCGAAACAGCCCGCTGAACCGGAAAATAACTGCGAAAACAGGGCATGATCAGGACTCGACCGAAGGCCCGGATGCAGCACTCGCGCCACCCTGGGGTGATTGTCCAGACGCGAGGCAAGCTCAAGACCGGTCCGACCCGATTGTTCGATTCGCAACGGCAAGGTCCGCAATCCCCGCAGGCACAGGAAGGCGTCATCAGGGCTGACATGACCGCCGAACAGCACATTCTTGTCCCTGACTCTGGCTGCCGCCGCGCCGCGCGCGGCCACCGATCCCATCAGAAAATCTGAATGTCCGCCGGCATATTTGGTCAGCGCCTGGGCTGCATAATCGATTCCCAGATCCAGAGGATTCATCAGAATCGCCGCACTCCAAGTGTCGTCGATGACGGTCGCGGCACCCCCCTCTCGCGCCGCCCGGGTCAATCCGGGCAGATCCTGAACCTCAAAGGTCAGCGAACCCGGTGATTCCAGCAACACCACCGCAGTGGGTCTTTGCAATAATTGAGCCAGATCCCGCGCGGATATCCGGGGATCGTAATAGACCGGCGCCACGCCGTAACGCGGCAGTTCTTCATCACAGAAACGGCGAACCGGGCCATAAACGGAATCAGTGATGAGCGCCTGAAAACCCGCAGGCCGGTCGGGCAGGGCGGTGCGCAGGGCCAGAATCACGCCGGACAGTCCAGACGAAGTCAGCGCCACATGGTCGGCTTTATAGAGCCCGGCGATCGCATCGCACAGTTCTGAATTGGGGCTGAGCCCGCCACGCCCGTAATGGCGACGTGGAGGGGTTGGATTGTAAAGTTCGGCTGTGGAAGGCGACAGCACGGTCGAAGCGCGTTCAATCGGAGGATTGACCAGATCGTCGCTGCGGCGGGGTTGTCCCGAATGGATCAGGCGAGTCTCACGTTTCATCCCTGGACATCCTCTCTCTTCTGTTGACGGTATCTCGCATGACGACGACATGAGGACCATCATCGGCGCATGAGTATTCAGGCGATTGCCCTTTGGCATGATTCAGAGCGATCTCGCTCCAATTTTAGGCAGCTAGGCCAAGGTGTCGGAAGTGTTCGGCGAGAAACGCGATTTGACTTTGACTCAAGGGCGCGAGTTTCGCGTGGCGACCATGCGGGAATCAGAGCGCCGCAATAATCTGTTCCGACAAAGCTTTGAGGTCTTCCATGTCCGCCTGACCGGTTGCGCCATGTCCGGCGATATCCTGGTTTTTCCAGCAGGGGATAATGTGGAAATGGATGTGGAACACGCTCTGGCCCGCTGAGGCGCCGTTGAACTGGGTGATGGTGACGCCGTCAGGCTTGAGGGCGACTGCCACTGCCCGGGCGATCTTTTTCACACGGACGATGGCGGCTTTTGCGGTTTCATCGGAGACGTCGAGCAGGTTGCGTGCCGCGTCTTTGGGGATGACGAGGGTGTGGCCCTGGCTCTGGGGAAAAATGTCCATGAAGGCGAGCACATGTTCATCTTCATAAACTTTCACACAGGGCGCTTCGCCGCGTAGAATTTTGGCGAAAATATTCTGTTCGTCATAGGATCCGTGAAGGCTCATGGAGGTCTCCCGATCAGGACATGTCGGTCTTCGATACCGGCTAGAGGGTTTGACGCCAAGACAGTTCTGGTGACGGGTTTAGCTCCCTTCAATTGATCCAGACTTCCCAGAGTTTGGGGATTTTGGCGTAGCCAGCGAGACATTTCCAGATGACGCGGAGCCCAGCTTTGAAGAGCGAGCATAAGAACCTTAGGGCTTTTCGGACCTTCTCTTTCGCCGCCTTGTTTTCCGT
>RKRX01000186.1 GCA_007571185.1 Oceanicaulis sp. | reverse complement strand
ACCATGGAACAGGTTCTGGGGCGCTCGGATCTGATCATGCTTGATCAGTCTGGCAATGGCGCCGTGCCTTACTTGCCGTTGGACCGTCTAGGTCAGCAGCGTGGTGAAGTGAACCGTTCCGCCGGTTCGGGGCAGGGAGGTTGAACAATGCGATTGATGATGATTTTGGTTGGGGTGCTTCTGGCTGGTGCGCTGATTGGCGCGACGACAGCCACTTACGTGGTCAACGAGACCGAATCCGCCCTAGTGTTGCGCTTTGGTGACCCGGTCCGTGTAACCAATGAAGTCAACGATGAAGATCCAGGCCTGCATTTCAAACTGCCTTGGGAAGAGGCGCTGAAGTTTGACAAGCGCAATATCGAGTTCGATATGCGCCCGCAGGAACTTCAAGCTGGTGATCAAGAGCGCCTGCAGGTGGACGCTTTCCTGCGCTATCGCGTTACTGATCCTTTGCGCTTTTACCAGACGGTTCGGACCGAAGGTGGAGCGAACGCCCGCCTGAGCACCATGATGGAGGATGCGTTGCGCGCCGTGGTGGGCTCAATTCCGTCCCAAGATGTGATCTCGGGCCAGCGTGCTGAACTGATGGACCGGGTGGAAACTTCTGTGGACGCCGCCGTGAGCCGCGCCAATCTTGGCATTGAAGTGATTGATGTACGAATCCTACGCGCGGATCTGCCCGAGGAAGTGGAGGAACGGGTGTTCCTGCGTATGCGTTCCGAGCGCCAGCAGGAGGCGGCCCGCATTCGTGCAGAAGGTGAAGAGCGCTCCCGGGAAATTCGGGCGGCTGCAAACCGTGAAGCCACGGTGATTCAGGCGAATGCACGCGCTGAATCTGATCGTATCCGCGGTGAGGGTGACGCTCAGCGCAACCGCATTTATGCCTCGGCATATGGTCAGGACGCCGAGTTCTTCCGTTTTTATCGCTCCATGATCGCCTATGAGACCGCTTTGCGGGATGGTACGCCGATTGTAGTGCCACCTGATTCGGCGTTCTTTGACTATTTCCAGTCTCAGGAGGGTGGCCGCTAGACGCTTCCAGGATTTACAATCATGCAATGGTCGCATCTGAGTCAGCCATTGTCGTTTCCAGTTTGTAGACCTGAGTTCGTGCTTTGCCCGGCTGCAATGGAACCGCCAGGAGTTTCACAGTTGTCCTTGTTCCCGATGGAGACGTGTATGCGCGTGCTTGGCGCCGTGATCGGTATTTTGGTGTTCGCAGCTCCCATCCAGGCACAACCCGGTGAGGGGTTCGCTGAACTTAATGGTCGACTGAGCCCGGCAGTGGTCAATATCTCCACTGCACAGCGCGTGGGAGAAGATGGACGCACACCGCTGTTTGCGCCAGGCACACCGTTGGAACGGTACAATGATTTATCCGGCAACCGGCTGCGGATGCAAGGTTCGCTGGGATCAGGTTTCATCATTGAGTCTTCTGGTCTGGTGGTGACCAACCATCACGTGATCAATGACGCTGATGAGGTGGAGGTGATCCTTCAAGATGGTCGTATCTTGCCTGCGTCGGTGATTGGCAGCGATGTCGCCACTGATCTCGCCGTGCTGCGCGTGCAGCCTGAAGCACCGTTACCCACTGTTCGTTTCGGGGACTCCGATGCCTCTCGTGTGGGTGACTGGGTGGTGGCGATTGGCAACCCGTTTGGCTTGGGCGGCTCGCTCACTGCCGGAGTGATCAGCGCCCGGGGCCGGGAGATTGGCGGGCGCTATGATGACTATCTGCAGACCGATGTGGCGATCAACCGAGGGAACTCGGGTGGACCACTGTTCAATATGACTGGAGAGGTAATCGGAGTGAATACTGCGATTTTCTCACCCACCGGCGCCAGTGTGGGCATTTCCTTCCACGTCCCCAGTACGGTGGCCCAACCTGTCATCAATCAACTTATTGAATTTGGTGAGACACGCCGTGGCTGGATCGGTGTGAATGTACTGGAAGTGACCAGTGATATGGCCAAGGCGATGGGGTTGGACACTGCCCGTGGTGCTGTGCTGTCCCGGATTGATCCTGAAGGTCCGGCGGCCGATTCCGGCCTACAGGTGGGCGATGTGATTCTGGCGTTCGATGGCCGCGCCGTGGCTGACGATCGGGTATTGCCGCGTATCGTTGCGGAAACAGAACCGGGTTCCCGGATCAGTGTGCAAGTGTTGCGCCGTGGCGAATCCCTGGCGATTGAACTAGATGTGGAGCGTCTTGAAGAAGAGGGGCGACCAGCTTCACCTGCCGGGGCTGGGACTGAAACCACGGATCAGGTTGAGGATACCGGCGCTTTATACGGGCTGACGCTGGAACCAATCAGTGAAGCGCTGCGCCGCCGATATCGTATTGCATCAGATGCCGCCGGGCTTGTAGTCACGGCAGTTGATCCCGATTCAGATGCCGCAGGCAAGGTGCGTCCCGGGGATGTGGTGGAAGAGATCGCTTGGACGACAGTGGAGAGCCTGAAACAGGCGCGTGCCCTGATTGCCACGGCAGGCGCGGATGGCGCCCCGGTGCTGTTTAGTCTGAACCGTCAGGGGCAGTACGTCGTGCAGACCCTGCGCGACTAAGCGCGTGGATGTCACGCCTGACATCTTGATGTTGGCGGGCCCGACGGCCTCGGGCAAAAGCGCGCTTTCCCTACATGCGGCCCGGGTTCTGAATGCTGAAATTATCAACGCCGATTCCATGCAGATTTATGACGGTCTGCGGATCATCACGGCCCGCCCTGATGCTACTGAGATGGAGGAGGCGCCACACCATCTGTTTGGCGTGATTGACCCCTCAGAACGCTGTTCGGTAGGACGTTGGACACGCATGGTGTTTGAGGTGCTTGACACGCTCAAGGCTCGCCGTAGTCGGGCTATCCTGGTGGGGGGAACAGGACTTTATTACAAGGCGTTGACCAGAGGGCTGGCGCCAATTCCTGATATGCCTGGCGTGATCATGACTGAGGTGACAGCGCTTTATGAGCGAGGTGGTGTCCAGGCTCTAATGGCGGAAGCGCTCCGACTGGATCCAGTGGCCGTCACTCGCATTGGAGTTGGTGACAGACAAAGGTTGATGAGGGTGATCGCGGTCAACCGGGCAACGGGCAAGTTGTTGTCGGAGTTGCAGGCCGATACTCGACCCCTGATCGCACCCGAACGCGTGGTGGGCGTGGTGATCCAACCGGATCGGCGTGCCTTGTACAGCAGGATCGAAACCCGGTTTGACGCTATGATGAATCAAGGAGTGCTGGAGGAAGTGCGCGCCATCAGGGAACGCGCTCTAGCGCCGGATCTGCCTGCCATGAAAGCGGTGGGGTTGCCACCTCTGATCAAGTATCTGAGGGGTCAGCTAAATCTTGATGATGCCGTCGCCATGGCCAAGCGCCACAGTCGCCGCTATGCCAAGCGGCAATTCACTTGGTTTTCGAACCAGCACCCCGACTGGGCGCTGATCGAAACGCTGGACTTGGTAGAGGCGCGTGGTGCGCTTGATACCATCATTGCAACCTCTTTTTTTGGAACTTAGCCATGTCAAAGGTTCTCTATCAGGCTGATCTGGACCTCAGCCCGGTTCGTGAGCGCACTGTGGCGATAATCGGATATGGCAATCACGGCCGATCCCATGCACTGAACCTGCGTGATATGGGTGTGGAGCAAATCCTGGTGGCTTTGCGGGAGGGTTCGGCTTCGCGTGAAACCGCCCGGACCGATGGCTTTGAGGTGGTGTCCATAGCCGATGCCGCCCGACAGGCGGATATCCTGGCCTTGATGGCGGCCGATGAGGTTCATGGCGAAATATGGCGGGAGCATCTGCTGCCCCATTGTCGCGCCGGACAGGTGTTGATTCTTGCCCACGGATTCTCTATCGATTACGGGGTGGTTGACCCTCCTGCCGATATTGATGTGGTTTTGGCGGCTCCCAAGGGGCCAGGCGGTGCGGTGCGCTCCAGCTTTGAGAGAGGCGGCTCGCTGATAGGGTTCTGGGCGGTCCACCAGGACGCATCGGGACAAGCCGAAGCCATCGCTACAGCTTATCTGGGCGGGCTGGGATGCGGTCGCGCCGGGATTTACCCCACTAGTTTCAAAGAAGAGGCGTTGGCTGATATTCTGGGCGAACAGGCTGTGCTGGTGGGTGGAATCTGTGCCTTGGCGCGTGAGGGTTATGAACAACTCGTCGCCTCTGGTATCAATCCCATCATGGCTTATATCGATACGGTGCATGAGCTGAAATACATCACCGATCTGATCCATGAGCGAGGGATTGCGGGTATGTATGCAGCCATTTCCGATACAGCGGAATTTGGCGCCCATGAGGTGGAGGACTCAATCCGTACAGCGGTGCGCCCGGTGTTTGAAGCTATTATCAGAGATGTGACTGCAGGGGATTTCGCTCGGCGTTGGGTGACCGATTATGAGCGGGGCCGCAAGCACTTGTATGCTATGCGCGCCAAGGCGACCGCCCACCCGTTGGAAAGGACCGGACGCCTGATCCGTTCTGCTGATGCACGCCGGAAAGAGCCGCTTGCCTGGTTGTAAAAATGGGATGGTGCTGCGCTGCGCAGCGACGCCGTGAGAAGGGTGCGCTTTCCGTCGGATGGTTTTAGGTTTCGCGTCAGCTTTCTGGATACACCTCGCCTATGAACGCCTTGATCCGTTTTTTTACTTGCATGGACGTGCGCGCCGCCCGGGCCATATACATCTCTCTGAGTCTGTTTTTTCTGGTGGTTGTAATTTTCGCCGTGGGCAAGTTTGTGCTCAACATCGAACCGGGTCAGATTGGAGCCTGGTTCAAGAGCACGGCAGATGAGTGGTACGCCCTGCCGGCGACCATTATGGTCTTTACGGTGCTCGCCTTTGCAGGCGCCCCTCAGTTTGCGCTTATCAGTGCGGCGGTCTTCGCTTTCGGTCCGGTGCAAGGGGCTCTGTATTCCTGGATCGCTACTCTCTGCTCGGGCACTGCGACTTTTTACGCCGGGCGTCTGGCGGGGGCCGATGTGGTGCGCCGCTATGGTGGTCAGACCGTCAACAGGATTTCAAAATTTGTGAGCCGCAACGGTTTTCTCTCGTCCATGATTGTCCGGGTCGTGCCTAGCGCGCCTTTTATCGTAGTCAACATGGCCGCTGGCGTTTCACGTATGGGATATTTCGCCTTTGTGTCTGGACTAGCGCTGGGAGTAATCCCCAAAATCGTGCTGGTGGCGTTTGCGAGTGGCGGACTGGTCGCTCTGTTTTCTGGCAGAGGGTTGGCTGCCGGGTTTGCTTTTGTCATGGTTGTGGTCATTTGGATCAGTTTCATGCTCATGGCGCGGCGCTGGCTGCGTGAAACACCGGGAATCTCTACCCCTTCTGTGCAGAACCCGGTAAGTGATGAGACTGATCGGGGTAATCGGCTTGCAATCTGTGATAACCCGTCGCACAAGGGAACCTAACGAATTTGATTCTGCGCGGTGGGCAACGCGCACTACAAACGAGGCGGAAAATGTTCTCAAGCGTGTTCGGCCTCCTTTCCTCAGACATTGCCATTGATTTGGGTACGGCAAACACGCTGGTTTACGTGAAAGGCCGAGGTGTGGTGCTCAACGAGCCTTCCGTGGTGGCGTTCAAGGTGGATAGAGGTCGCAGATACATCCAGGCGGTTGGCGCCGAAGCCAAGCTGATGTTGGGTAAGACCCCGGGTAACGTGGAAGCCATCCGTCCCTTGCGTGACGGGGTGATCGCCGACTTTGAAGTAGCCGAAGAGATGATCAAACACTTCATTCGCAAAGTGCACAATCGTCGGGCCTTCGTCAGTCCTCAAGTCGTGATCTGTGTGCCATCGGGCGCCACTGCAGTGGAGCGTCGCGCCATCCATGAAAGTGCGGCCCGGGCCGGTGCTCGCGAAGTGTATCTGATTGAAGAACCTATGGCGGCCGCGGTGGGCGCAGGTCTGCCGATCGACGAACCCACATGCTCCATGGTCGTCGATATTGGCGGCGGCACCACCGAGGTGGCCATCATGTCACTGTCGGGCGTCGTATATTCTCGCTCGGTCCGGGTAGGGGGCGACAAGATGGATGAAGCTATTGTCAACTATATCCGCCGCTCCGTGAACCTGCTCATCGGTGAGGCGTCTGGCGAGCGGATCAAGAAAGAGATCGGGTCAGCTGTTCCGCCCCAGAAAGGTGAAGGCATGACCCTGGACATCAGGGGGCGCGATCTGATGAACAGTGTGCCGCGCGAGATTGTGGTCACTGAAGCCATGATTGCCGATGCTCTGTCCGAGCCGGTCGAACAGATTGTGGAAGCGGTTAAGCAGGCTCTGGAATTGACTCCGCCGGAACTGGCGGCCGATATAGTGGATAAAGGTATTGTGCTGACCGGTGGGGGCGCGCTACTGCGTTGCCTTGACGCTGAGCTGCGTGATCGCACCGGTTTGCCGGTGACATTGGCTGATGAGCCGCTCTCCTGCGTGGTTCTGGGTTGCGGCAGGGTAGTTGAGGACTTACGCCTCTGGCGTCCTATCCTGTCTGAAGCGGTCTAGATGGCCCTGTAGAGCCGGCGAGGGAGGTGTTCCAGCGTGGCTCAGCGGCAAAATTCTTGGCGCAGACGAGATGAGAGGGTGCGATTTTCCTCTCTGTTGTTCGTTGTCTGCTTGCTCTTCAGCGGTATCTTGATTTATCTCGACCGACCTTCGAGTCGCCCGGGTGTCTTTGCGGACTTGCGCGCAGGTTCCAACGATATCGCTGTATTCGTGCTGGATATGGCCGTACACCCGTTCAGAGGGCTTGCCAATATCGGTTCGTGGTGGCGCCGCCAGTCTGAACTAGCTGAAGAGAACCGCGCCCTGCGCATGCAGGTGGCCGAGGTGCATGCTTGGCGAGCTACAGCCCTGTCGCTGCAAGAGCGCAATGCGCGTTATCGCGAAGCGCTCAACTTGCAAGGCGCTACGGCGCAGAAGCGCATCAGCGCTTGGATAGTGGCGGATCGCTCGAATGTCTTTGTACGCTCAAGCCTGATCGGTGCAGGCGCGCGTGAAGGCGTGCGTACCGGTTATCCGGTGGTGAGCGTCTATGGGCTTGTGGGCCGTGCGGTGGAGGTGGGTCGGAACTCCAGCCGTATTCTTTTGCTAACCGATATTAATTCTCGCGTGGCGGTGATGGCTGACCGCTCCAATGCCCGGGCATTGCTGGTGGGTGACAACACCGATTTTCCGCGCCTTGAATATCTCGGAGACGAACCGGATCTACAGGAAGGTGACCGCATCATCACTTCGGGCGATGACAATGTGATGCTCCGCGGTTTGCCGGTGGGCCAGGCCATACGCGATCGCGATGGACGCTGGCGCGTAGCTTTGTTCAATCATACCGCTCCGATTGATCTGGTTTGGATATGGTCGTTCGAACCGGTGGCGGATCCCGAAACAGACCCGGTCCCGGTGAAATTCAGCATGACGAAGAGGGCGGGTTAATGTTAGTACCCGTGAAATCCGGTGGAGAGAACCTGAGCATTCTGGGCTTTGTACTCACCATGCTGCTGGCGTTGGTGCTGCATGTTCTACCCGGTCATGTGGGGAGGGGGCCCGACCTGGTTCCAGCTCTGCCATTGATCACGCTGTTTATCTGGTCGGTGCGCCAGCCGTGGTATGTATCCCCGCCGGTGCTGCTCCTGGTGGGTGTGTTGCAGGATCTGATAGAGGGATCGTCTATGGGGGGATGGTCTTTAGCCTATCTGGTGGCGTTTGCAGTTTTTCGTGTGCGTGAAGTCGCTGACGCTGGCCACAAGGTGGGGCCGTTGTCTTTGCGTTTCACTCTGATGGTATTGGCGGCTTTTGGGATCGCCTGGGCGGTAAACTCGTTCGCAGTTGGCGCTCCAATCGCACCCGGATCGTTGATCACTGAGGTCTTGCTGACCATCCTTGTATTTCCTCTTTTCGCTTGGGTTTTCGCCCGGTGCAAGGAATACGGTGCTTTCTCCTAAATTTTCCAGAATGGAGACGTTGGTGCGGATGCAGCATGACAAGCACAAAACTCGGGCTCAATTTAACCGTCGGTGTCTGGTGCTGACGGGTCTTGGCGCTGGCATTTTCATGGCCTTGGGTGCGCGTATGTATGAACTACAGATGCTCAAGCAGGATACCTATCGTTTGCTGTCGGACCAGAACCGGTTCAACTTCCGCCTCCAACTGCCCTCCCGCGGGCGACTGCTAGACCGGTTCGGTGAGCCGGTGGCTGATAATCGCGAAAGTTTTCGCCTGATGGTTGTACGCGGTCAGACTGACAATCTGCGTGGGGCGCTTGAACGTCTGGCCCGGCATATACCGCTTAGCGACACCCGGATTGAGCGCATTTTGCGCCAGGCCTCGCGCACCTCCCGCTTTACCCCCGTTACGGTGGTCGAGGATATGGACTGGGAGACGTTTGCGCGGATCAATCTACACTTACCTGATTTGCCTGGCATCACACCTGATGCAAGCGAGGTGCGCACCTATCCGCACGCGTATGATTTTGCGCATGTGACCGGTTATGTGCAGGCCGCACCACCAGAAATGGCCAATAATGACCCGCTTTTATTGCATCCAGGCTTTCGGATTGGGAGGGCCGGCGCAGAACTAGCCCACGAAAGAAAGTTGCGCGGCGTTGCTGGGCAGCTAAAAGTCGAAGTAAACGCCACTGGTCGGGTGATGCGTGAAATTTCCGACCAGTCTATCGCCCCTGTACAGGGCGAGGACGTGAGCCTGACCTTGGATGCGCAGGCTCAGCACATCGCCATGGAGGCGCTATCCGGGCACAGTGGGGCCGCTGTAGCTTTGGATATGATCACCGGAGAGATTTTAGCGCTGGCCTCCACTCCCAGTTTTGATCCCAACACTTTTGTCTCGGGTATAGGACAGCAGGAATTTAACGAGCTTAATACCAATCCCTATCGTCCGTTGTTCAACAAGGCGACCATGGGCCTTTATACTCCAGCCTCTACTGTGAAGAGCGTGGCGGCTCTGGCGATTCTGGAAGCGGGAGTGACCGATCAGGAAGAAGAGATTGTCTGTCGAGGCCATACCCGGTTGGGCAACCGTGATTTCCACTGCTGGCGGCGCGAAGGCCATGGCCGTGTCAATCTGCGTGAAGCGGTAAAGACTTCCTGCGATGTCTATTTCTACAAGATGGTCGAGCGACTTGGCATCGAGCGCTACAACGAAATGCTGCGTTCATGTGGGTTGGGCGCGCTGTTTGACATCGGCTTGCCTATTTCCGGTCGTACGGAGGGGCTGGTGCCTGGTCCAGACTGGAAACGCGTGCGCCGGGGTGCGCCCTGGACCACGGGTGATACCTACAATGTGGGAATCGGGCAGGGTGCACTGCTGGCATCACCCTTGCAGTTGGCGGTCATGACCGCACGTGTGGCCACTGGCCGGGCGGTGATGCCCACCATGATGCTCCGACCTGCTGATGCGCCACCTTTCACGTCCATAGGCTGGGCCCCGGAACATGTGGCGGCCGTGGATGAAGCTATGCGGGCGGTGGTCAATGAACCTGGCGGTACTGCTCACGGGCTGCTCAACGCACCGGGTCTTGATCTGGAAGGAGCTCGGATGGCAGGCAAGACCGGCACCGCACAAGTCTACTCCATTACCACTGAGGAACGTGCTTCGGGAGGGCGGGAACAGAAAGATTTGCCTTGGCGGTTACGCAATCATGGCTTGTTTGTAGTTTATGGTCCGGTGCATGCTCTTCGCTATGCGGTAGCGGTGGTGGTGGAACATGGCGGTGGCGGATCCATGGCGGTGGAGCCGGCCTGGCATATCCTGCGCGATCTGATCCGGCGTGACCCTTCTAGCACCCATCCTGACTACATGACCTCGGCGCGCTTGCTGCGTGAGGACAGTGAGAACTGACTCATGAACATATTCGTTCCGCCGGCGCTGCGTGGTTTCCAGTCCAAGTTGTTTGAGATCAACTGGGCTTTCGTGCTGCTGATCCTTCTGGTGGGACTGATCGGTGTTGGCATGCTCTATTCGGTGGAAGGCGGGGCTTGGGATCCTTACGCCTCGCGCCACGCTGTGCGCTTGGGCGTAGGCCTGCTCGTCATGCTTATAGTGGCGGTCTTACCGCCCCGGTTCTGGATAGGTGTGGCCTATCCAGCCTATGTGGGGGCGTTGATCCTGTTGGTGGGCGTAGAGTTGGCGGGTGTGACTGTCATGGGCGCGCAGCGATGGATTGATGCCGGCTTGATCCAGATGCAGCCATCGGAGTTTATGAAGGTTGCACTCGTTCTGGCATTGGCGCGCTATTACCATGATCTGCCCGAGGACAGGGTTTCTTCTCTGATGGGCCTGATTGTGCCGGTCCTGATGATCACCGTTCCCATGGGCCTAATCATTAAGCAACCGGATCTGGGCACATCCCTGCTTTTGGCATTGACGGGCGTGGTGATCGTCTTCATGGCCGGATTGAGCTGGAAAATGATCACCGGTGCGGGGATTTTGAGCGTCATCAGCGGAGTGTTCTTTTTCCACTATGGCCTTCAGGATTATCAGCGCCAGCGAATGATGACCTTCATCAGTCCTGAAGATGACCCGATGGGTGCGGGCTATCACATCCTCCAATCC
>RKRX01000229.1 GCA_007571185.1 Oceanicaulis sp. | reverse complement strand
ATCTGCTCCCCACGCCCCAGGCTGGGCGGATGCTGTGGCCACATGGCTGGGTATCTCCTGAGCTGGCCTACTGATGAGCTGGCCTACTGAATTTGTTCACACACACTGACCCTGGGCAGCTACATTCTACTGGGGATTGAGTTCATGATCGCTTCGGACATTGTTCACACAGTGATCAGTCGCGGACTGGGCGATCTTGCTTTCGTTGCGGGCCTGGTGGCGATCCGCACAGCGATCAGCTTCTTTCTGGGCAAGGAACTAGAGGAGGCAAGACAGCACCAGAGCTGAAACGCACGGACTTGATGCCGCGAAACCGAAACGGAGGCGGCGGGCGGACGCCAGGGGCTCCAGTTCCCAAGCGCCCGCCCTGCGCCTGAGCCTTAATATTTGGCCCAAAGGAGGGGGAGCCAAACTCAAGCGCGGCGACCATATGCCCCACCCCGACGACCCGGGTCAACAGGAAATTTCAGCTTGTCGCAGTTTAATTCAGCAGTTCTTCGGCCACGGTGCACTTCGCCCGGGTCTGCCCGGCAATCTCCTTCACCGTAACGCCCGGCGCCAGATCGGCGACTACAAGCTCATCCTCAATCCTGTCAAAACATCCGGGGTTGTGATCACACGACCTACACATGCCCGACTTGTTGGCAACAGGCTGCCAAGGCCGCCGCATCACCCACGCCCCTGACCATTTTACCCGGGATCATCCGGTTCGTAACATCACTTTTTTCTGAAAACTTCCATAACCGGAACAGGCGGCGGCGGGCGGGCGCTAGGGGCCTCAGTACCAAGCGCACCGCCCTACGCCCGAGCTCTAGGTGTACAGCCTTGCACAGGCGACCGAGCTCAAGCGCGGCGACTATGTGCACCACCCCGACAACCCGGGTCAACAGGAAATTTCAGCTTGTCGCAGTTTAATTCAGCAGTTCTTTAGCCGCGGTGAACCTCGCCTGCGTTTTTCCGGCAATCTCCTTCACCGCAACGCCCGGCGCCAGTTCTGTGAGTACAAGTCCATCCTCAATCCTGTCAAACACACCCAGGGTCGTGATCACACGATCTACACACGCCCGCCCTGTCAGCGGCAGGGTGCATTCCCTCAACAACTTGCTTTCGCCCGCCTTGTTGGTGTGATCCATGATCACGACCACCCGTTGCACCCCGGCCACCAAGTCCATCGCTCCACCCATGCCCTTGACCATTTTTCCCGGGATCATCCAGTTCGCAATATCACCTTTTTCGGACACTTCCATGGCGCCGAGGATGGACAGATTGATATGGCCGCCCCGGATCATGCCAAAACTGTCCGCCGAACTGAAATAGCTGGTTCGGGGCAATTCGGTGATGGTCTGCTTGCCGGCATTGATCAGGTCAGGATCAACCTCGTCCTCCAGGGGGAACGGTCCCATGCCCAGCATGCCGTTTTCCGATTGCAAAGTCACATCCATGCCTTCGGGGATGAAATTCGCCACAAGTGTCGGTATGCCGATGCCCAGATTGACGTAGAAACCGTCCTGCAGCTCTTTGGCCGCACGTTCGGCAAGCTCACTTCGGGTCCATGTCATGTCTTGACGTCTCCGGCCTGGCGTGTGGTGCGTTGCTCAATGCGTTTTTTGTGACGGGCCTGGATCAGGCGCTGCACGAAAATGCCCGGCGTATGGATGTGATCAGCGTCCAGCTGACCCGTTTCAACGATCTCTTCAACCTCGGCGATGGTGACCTTGCCGGCGGTCGCCATCATCGGGTTGAAATTGCGCGCGGTCTTGCGAAACACCAGATTGCCGGCTGTGTCGGCTTTCCAGGCTTTGACGATGGAGACATCGGCTGTCAGACCGGTCTCCATAATATAGGTTTCACCATCAAATTCACGGTGATCTTTGCCTTCGGCGACCAACGTGCCCACACCGGTTCTGGTGTAGAAACCGGGAATGCCGGCGCCACCCGCACGGATTCGTTCAGCCAGCGTGCCTTGGGGATTGAACTCCAGCTCCAGTTCGCTGTTGAGATATTGTTGTTCAAAGGTTTTGTTCTCACCCACATAGGAAGAGATCATTTTTTTGATCTGGCGAGTGTGCAGCAAAAGACCCAGACCGAAATCATCTACGCCAGCATTGTTGGAAATGACTGTAAGATTGGCGGCGCCGCTGTCGCGCAGGGCCATGATCAAATTTTCAGGAATACCGCACAACCCGAAACCGCCCGCCATCACGGTCATGCCATCAAAAGTCAGCCCTTCAAGGGCCGCCTTGGCATCAGCGTAAACCTTATCCGCCACTGCGTCGTCTCCCTGCCTGTGCGTATGATCATGGTACGCGATACTGTTACAGCGAAAGGTGAAAAGGATTCAAACTGAAGAGATTTTTTGACGGAAAATATCTTCAAAATGCTCGCACGCCTCCTCGCCGCTCTGATGACCACGCTAAGCCTACATCTAAAGCCAGGCAAGACAGGCATGGAGGCTTTGGCAGTCATGCTCACAGATCTGGCCGATGCTCGGGCTGTGAACCCCGGTCATCTGGCAACCAGTATCTCGGCAAGTGATCGCCAACTGCATCGCCGACAGAACCACAGGGGTTACAGGATGACCTCATCAGGTGCAGTTCACGTGGCATTCACTACGTCCGCTCACCAGAAGGGTCGACCACAGACAAGCACCGGGCGCGCTGATGGATCAGTTGAGCCGCCTAAGTGTGGCCTACGGGTGGGATTGGTGGGTTAAAATTAGATTAGATGACCATCTGAGTTTGTAGTTCGGACTCTGCAGTCGCTTCTTCTGGGGATGCCCGCACGTTCTCGATATCCATATCTTTGATTGGCATAGAACCGTATGCATCAAAGTTTGTAAGCAACGCTTCGAAAACAGCATTCCGGTTACTTTCCTTTGCGCCAACATGATAAAAGTGTTCTTTCACCATGATTGAACAATTTTTCCATAAAGAGAAAACAAAATCATTTGTCCGGTAGCGGTTTTTTAACCATGTGGACATAATGAAATTTGCACCTCCGGAAGTAACTAATCTATGAAGATCATTTTCTTCCTCTTCTGACCATGAGTCAAAATAATCTACATGACGAGTGATATATGGAGGATCACAGTATATGAGAT
>RKRX01000188.1 GCA_007571185.1 Oceanicaulis sp. | reverse complement strand
TTTGTCAGCAGGGCGTGAGGGGTTTTCGCCTCTCGTTTCAAGAGCGGCATGCGCCACACCCTCAACGGTTGACCCCGGATCATGTGTGCAGCTTTGCCAGAGAGCGCGATCTCTATAGAGGTCATGGGGCTGTATCCCTTGTAACCCATCGGACACCTCTAAAAACCTCCATTTCAGGTGAGTGGTTAATCACGGTACACGTCTCTGTTGCCACGAGAAGCGAGAAGGATTCAAATTGAGATCAAAGAAGGACAACGTTCTCAACTTCGATCGCTTTTACGCAAAAACGCAAAGGTCAGTGGACAGGTTGACTGTGCGCCATCCTGGTACACGACTCATGACGAAATCGCTTGTGTATTTAAGTTTGACGGGGGTCGTTTGGGGCAGGTTCGTCGCCAAGCCTGTAGAGCTTTTTCCCGGTCATACAGTATCCAATGTCGCAGGCGGTCGAACCCGACCCGGAAACCTGATTTTTCAACCCACTTATGGGTTTTTCGCCGTATTCCCTTGCACCCCTTGATCTGGCTTGCACACCAGTATGCCCAAGCCATAGCCGTAACCACGATTGACAATAGAGTTGAAAGTTTACCGGGGTCGGTCATGTGGGCAGCTTCGATATTGAAGCCCCGGGTTTTGGCATTGGAGAACACGCACTCGATCGCCCACCTTTTGCAATACAGATGAGCGCCTTCGCAGATGCGGCGATGTTTGTCGCCACGAGCAGGAGTTGACCGTCGGCAAGATTGCGCGCCTCGATACACAGCAGGCTTGTCTCAGTACGGGCCATGGCGCACCATGGTACACGCCTCTATTGTCACGAGAAGCGAAAATCCCTTCACGCTTGGCGATAGAAATGCCCAGAACGGTCACTTTCAGGCCCGATCACAGGGAGGATTTTGCCATGAGTCGTGTACCGTGTCGGAGTCAGAACCTCGAGAAGCCCACGCCATAAGCGTGCGCCAGGATCAGCGCTCATCGAACACGTCCCCTAATATCTGTTATACAGTCGCTCGCCGGCGCACCTTGCCGAACGACTGGCGTGAAATCGTCAACGAGAAAAAGACAACACTATGGACCATGAATCGCTGAAATTGGTCATTGAGATCGCCTGGGATACCCGTCAGGCGTTGTCCAGCGATACTCGGGGCGAAGTCCGCGATGCGGTGAACGCCGCCCTTGATCTGCTCGATTCTGGGCAAGCCCGGATCGCCAGCAAAGCCGAAAATAACAGCTGGATGGTGCATGAATGGCTCAAGAAAGCTGTCTTGCTGTCCTTCCGTCTGAACGGCAACCGCTTGATGGACGGCGGCCCTGATGGCGGGCCGTGGTGGGACAAGGCGCCTTCCAAGTTCGAGGGCTGGGATGCGACCCGGTTTGAAGCCGCCGGCTTCCGCGTCGTTCCACCCGCCGCCGTGCGTCGCGGGGCCCATGTGGGCAAGGGCGTGGTTCTAATGCCTTCTTACGTGAACATTGGCGCTTACGTAGATGAAGGCGCAATGGTGGACACTTGGGCCACCGTGGGCTCATGCGCCCAGATCGGCAGGAATGTTCATCTGTCCGGCGGCGCAGGCATTGGCGGGGTGCTCGAACCGCTCCAGGCCAACCCCACCATTATTGAGGACAATTGCTTTATCGGCGCCCGCGCCGAAGTGGCCGAAGGCGTGATCGTGCGCGAAGGCGCGGTTCTGGCCATGGGCGTTTATCTCAGTGGCTCCACCAAGATTGTCGACCGGACCACCGGTGAAATGTTTCGTGGCGAGGTTCCGGCCTGGTCCGTGGTGGTCCCGGGATTCCTTCCGGGCAAGAATGGCGAGCCGGGGCTGTACTGCGCCGTTATCGTTAAGCGCGTGGACGCCCGGACCCGCGCCAAGACTTCCATCAACGCGCTTTTGCGTGACTAGACGCGCCATGCCCACACAGCTTTGGCGCCATCGAACGGGGATGGCGAGCTGAAAGATATGTTCTCACAGAGCTCCGCCGGGCATGGCGTCGGGCGGGAAAACACCCTAGACCGGCCCCATGCCTGATATGTCCGACCTCACCGATCCGATCCCCCTCGCCCGCCGACTGATCCAGGCGCCATCCATCACCCCCGCCGATGCAGGAGTGCTGGATATTCTCTCCGGGGCTTTGAGCGCACTGGGATTGAATTGCGAACGGTTCCGGTTTGAAGACGTGGACAATCTCTATGCCCGTATCGGAACCACTCGACCGGTGTTCTGCTTTGCCGGCCACACCGATGTGGTCCCACCCGGCGATGAAACCGTCTGGACCAAAGCCCCCTTCGCCGCCGAAGTGTCCGAGGGCGTGTTATGGGGGCGTGGGGCGGCGGATATGAAGGGCGCCATCGCCGCCATGACAGCCGGGGTGGCGCGCTATCTTGACGTGCATGGATCAGCACCGGGCTCAATCGCTTTTCTCATCACCAACGATGAAGAAGGGCCCGCCATCAATGGCACGGTCAAGCTGCTCGAAGCGGTGACCGCCAGGGGCGAGCGCTTTGATCATTGTCTGGTAGGCGAGCCCACCAACCCCCACGCTCTGGGCGAAACCATCAAGGTGGGGCGCCGGGGATCGCTGAACGCGGTGATCACCGTCACCGGTCGGCAAGGTCATGTCGCCTACCCTGAAAAGGCCGAAAACCCGATCCCGGTCCTGATGAACTTACTCAACCGCTTGACGGGGCGCACGCTCGACAACGGCGCGCCGCATTTTCAGCCTTCCAATTTGGAAGTGACCAGCATTGACGTGGGTAATACCGCCCATAACGTCATTCCGGCCAAAGCCCGGGCAAAGTTCAATATCCGTTTCAACACCACCTATACCGGTGAAACACTGACATCCTGGATCCGGGATGAAGCCGCCGCCGCCAGGCTTGAACAGACGTGCGACATTGATCTTGATCTCAAGGTCACCGGGGAATCGTTCCTGACCAGGACAGATTCCTTTATTGATCTGCTCAAATCTGCTGTGGAGACTGAAACCGGGCGCACGCCGACACTGACCACAGGTGGGGGCACCTCAGACGCCCGCTTTATCAAAAATTATTGCCCCGTGGCCGAGTTCGGCCTGGTGGGGGCCACCATGCACCAGGCAGACGAACGGGCGCCTGTCAGTGACGTGACGGCTCTTGCCCGTATCTACACGGATGTGCTGACGCGCTATTTCGATACGTTCAAATCATGATCTCGGCCCTGCACCACATGCGCGCTGGCGTGGCCGGCGTCTTTGCCTTGCTGATCTTCAAAACAGGCTGGCGCGAACACTTTGACGTCAGTGTGAAGGGTGTGGGTCTGTCATTCTCCGGCATTGTGCTCGGTTTGCCCGCTTTCACCCTGCTGATTATGTCGATCCATTTCTTTGTCGCTGACAACGCCGTGTCTTTGGATGCGGACGCGAGTGTGAGCCTGTTTGACGCTGTGCTGATCTGGGCGCGGTTTTGGCTCGTCTTTCCGCTGATCTCCGCGTCTATGGTGATGCTGTTACAGGTAAAGAACCGGTATGCCGGCTGGCTGGTGGTGCATAACTGGACCGTCTTCGTCCTGATACATATCCAAGCCTTCCTGCTGGCGCTTTATCCCGCAGGCTTGATCAACTCCGAGGTTTTAGGCGCCGCAATCAGTTTCTATCAGCTGGCTCGCCCGCTCGTGCACTGGCGCGTAGCCCATGGAGCCCTGGGGCTGTCTCCATTGCAATCAGCCATCGCAGCGGCCATACCGCTGATCATCGACCTGATACTGCTTGAGCTGTTATCGTGATTTGATGCTGAACGAAGAGATCACAGGGATCAAAGCGGCGTAAGGCTTTAACTTGCCCGCGCCCCGGCCTACATGCTGAAATCCGATTTGCACCCGCCCACAATTGTCCGCCCATCATGACCTTACGTCTCGCCTTTATGGGTACGCCTGACTTCGCCGCCGCCTCCCTGGCTGGAATCATCGGGGCCGGTCATGAGGTCATCACCGTTTACACCCAGCCTGAACGCCCGCGCGGACGGGGGCAAGCCTCTGTGAAAACCCCCGTTCATCGGCTCGCCGAACAGTTCGGTCTGATCGTGCGCACCCCTGAGAATTTTCGCGACCCTCGCGTCATCACCCAATTTGAAAGCCTTGATCTTGATGCGGCGGTGGTGGCGGCCTACGGTCAGATACTGCCCCGGCGAGCGCTTAATGCTCCACGTCTGGGTTGCCTGAACCTACACGGCTCTTTACTGCCGCGCTGGCGCGGGGCTGCGCCTATCCAGCGTGCGATCATGGCTGGAGATGAAGTGACCGGCGCGCAGATCATACAGATGGAATATGAACTTGACACCGGACCGGTGCTGATGAGTGAAGTGGTTCCCATCACGAAAACCGACACCGCCGGCTCCCTGCATGACAGGCTGATGGTCACCGGCGCAGACTTGTGGCCACGCGCGCTGGCTGCACTGGAGCGGGGAACTCTCAAAGCGGTGCGACAGAGCGAACACGGCGTCACCCTCGCCGGGAAAATCACGCGCGGGGAAGCACGCATTGACTGGCGTCGCTCCGCTCGTGAAGCAGCGAACCATATTCGCGGCCTTTCCCCTTTCCCCGGCGCCTGGTTTGAACTTTCCAACAACGGAAAGCTCGTGCGCGTGAAGGTCCATTTCGCCCGGCCTGAACGCGGGGAAGGCGAACCCGGTGAAGTGCTTGACAACCAATTGCTGATCGCTTGCGGCCATGGTGCGGTACGCCTGACACGCCTACAGCGTGAGGGCAGGGACGTGATGGACGCCGGGGCTTTCCTCAACGGCTTCAGCGTCGAGCCCGGTGCGGTTCTGGCCTAAAGATGCCGCGCTATAAACTTACGATTGAGTATGATGGCGGCCCGTTCATAGGCTGGCAACGTCAGGACAATGGCCCCTCGGTGCAAAGCGTGCTGGAGCGGGCGGCGGAAGAACTCGATGGAGCTCCACGCGAAGTCTATGGCGCAGGTCGCACCGATTCAGGCGTCCATGCTCTCGGGCAGGCAGCCCATGTGGATCTGGGCAAGGATATGCCTGCAAGCATGGTGCGCGACGCCCTGAACCATCACCTCAAACCCCACCCTGTGGCGGTTATCGAGGCCCGGAAGGTCAGTGCGGATTTTCATGCCCGGTTCAGCGCCAGTCAGCGGGGTTATCTTTATCGTCTGCACACTCGTCGGGCGCCGCTGACACTCACCCGGGGTCTAGCCTGGCGCATCCGCCAGCCGCTTGATATAGCCGCCATGCATAAAGCCGCCCGACATCTGGTAGGCTCCCATGACTTCACCACCTTCCGAGACTCCCGATGCCAGGCCGACAACCCGGTCAAATCGCTTGATCAGATCACAGTCTTCCAGTCCGGCGAGGAAATTCATGTGACTGTGGCAGCGATCAGCTTCCTGCACCGGCAGGTGCGCTCTATTGTTGGATCATTGGTGGAAGTGGGTCGGGGCAAGTGGAGCCCTGACGATTTCAAGGCGGCGCTGGACGCCGCCGACCGTACCCGATGCGGCCCCGTTGCGCCGCCAGACGGGCTCTATCTGGCGTTTGTACGGTATCTTTGACGGCTTTGCGCCCTGATGAAAAGAGTGCAGCCCGGTTGAATTACACTGTCGCCGTGGAAGCCCTGCGTAACCTGACCAGCTTTTGGACCTTCTTGACCGCACGATCACGTTTAAGGCGTGAGAGATGATCGATGAAGACAATGCCCTCAAGATGATCCATCTCGTGCTGTATACAAACCGCAAACAAATCCTCGGCGATGTCCTTACGAACTTTGCCGTTATAGTCGAGATAGGCGACCTCCACCCGCTCGGGACGCTCCACGTCGTCATAGACATCGGGGATTGACAGGCAACCTTCTCTGTGAAGCTTGCATTCTTCGGTCAACGGGGTGACGACTGGATTAACGAAATAACATGGCTTATCGCGTTTATCGCTGAGATCCATAACAATCACACGCTTGTCCACGCCCACCTGAATGGCCGCCAAGCCAATGCCGTTGGCTTCGTACATGGTCTCAACCATGTCATCCATCAGTGCACGCAAAGCATCGTCCACCGCCTCAACGGGTCTGGAAACCCGTTTCAGATGCGGATCGGGAACGGTGATAATGTCTCGAACAGCCATGTCCGTCAGGTAATCCCGACCACGGTTACATTCAAGTTCGACCCGTGGTTTGCGGGGCGAAGCCGCACATGCAAAACCCTCAATCTTCCCGCGCACGCCCCACCATGGTCTGATCGGTCACATCCGCTGCGTTGATCGCCCGCGGCGTTTCATCGACCGGGGTTGGCGCTTCAATCTGTCGGGTCTGTCCATTCAAGTCGGCCATTTTCCGCGCCTGCGGCATGACCCGGCGCTCAAAGCTCCCTACCGCGTCATTGTATTTATTGGTTGCGTTTCTCAGCCCTGACCCCACGGCCGTCATATGTCTGGAAAAGATTCTGATCCGGTCATGAAGCTCGTCACCGAGTGCTGCAATCGTCTTGGCATTGTGTTCCAGCCTTTCCTGACGGAAACCATAGGCCACCGTCTTGGCAAGTGCGAGCAAGTTAAAGGGCGTGGTGATAATCACATTGGCCTTGAGGGCTTCATCAAACAGGTCTGGATCTTCCTCAATGGCGGCAGAACAAAAGTGCTCACCGGGCATGAACAGCGCCACGAAATTGATCGCCCCGGCCACGCTGACCGCATAGTCTTTCTTCGCCAGTTGCTTGACATGGGTCTTCACCTGACTGGCATGTCGGCGTAGGGCATCGCGACGTACGGTCTCATCCTCGGCTTCAACCACATCAAGATAGGCGGTGAGCGCCACCTTGGAATCAACCACAAAACGCCCGCCGCCGGGCAGTTTGATGACGAAATCCGGTCGCAGCACCGCACCCTCACTGTCCCGGGTCTGGTGTTGGGCGTCATAATCAATGCCCTTGGTCAGCCCCGCCAGCTCCAGAATGTTTTCCACCGTCCGCTCACCCCACTGGCCGCGGGTGGTTGATTTGCCTTGCAGCGCATTGACCAGCTTGGCGGTCTCACGGTGCTGGTTACTCAATCCCTGGTTGAGCATAGTGATGTTCTCGAAAAACTTTCCCTCGTTTTGCATACGGTCACGCCCAAACTGCTCCACCTGCTGACGGAACTGGCCCAGTTGTTCGCGGATGGGATCAACCAGCGACTTCACCCCACCCTGAGTGGTCTCATGCTGGGCCTCAAAACTTTTCCGGGCTTGCTCAAGCAGCTTTTTGGAGGATGCGTCCAGCGCTTCATCCGCCAATGCCTTGAAGCGGTCCTGCATCTCCTGACCAAGCGCGGTAAGGCGCGCGCGTTCGTCTGTGACCGCAGCCTCACGTTCGTCCAGAGTCGCCTTGAGCGCCTCCAACTCAGACCGCCTGGTCGCCTCGGTCTGCTGTGCTTGTTCAAGCCGAGTTTCCAGCTCCTCCACCCGCTCCGCACGGGTGAGAGCTTCAGCCAAGGCGCGTTCAGCCTGATCATGTTTGGCGCGCGTGTTTTTCAGATCCGCTTTCAGTTCCTCAACCTGACGTACTTGGACCTGAGCTTCACGCAGCTCCAGCTGCGTGTCTGCGAGCTTGGATCGGCACGCGTTCCCACCGCTCCACGCCTTGCGTAGCCCCACCAGGCATATCCCGAACAGAACCGGTGAAATCAAACCCACAGCGATCAGGGCAAAAGTCATTGCATCCATGAAATCTCTCCAGACATGCCCCCGGCGACTGCTGTTTCCGGCGCCGCCAAACCCTGCCTGAACTTGGCCAAAGATCAGAACCCTAGGACAAGATCATCCGCACTGCTTACGCAGCGGGAGCAATCGGCGCGAACTGAGTGCCTGACAACCAGAAAGTCAAGTTCAGATTACAGCTGCACAACTCCCTGTTCCTTTTTTCACTCCACCCTTTATCTTGCTCTGACCTAAAAATGGAGAGGACAGGGTCATGATCCGTTTCACCGCCGCAAGCCTGGCCATGCTGGGCTGCGCCGCCACTGCTTCCGCACAGGATGTCATCACCAGCCAACAGGCGGATTTCACTGTCGAAACCCTCGCCCGAGGGCTGGAATACCCTTGGGCTATCGTATTTCTGCCCAGCGGCGAAATGCTGGTGAGCGAACGCGAGGGCCGCTTGCGGGTGATTGACGCCAACGGCTTGCGCGAGGCCCCGGTCAGCGGTTTACCCGAAGATCTGCTGGTGCAAGGTCAGGGGGGACTTATGGATCTGGCGCTGGCGCCGGATTTTGAGACCAGCCGTCATATCTATTTCTCCTATGCCGAGGGTGACGCCCGAGCCAACCGCACTGCCCTGGCCCGGGGCAGGCTAAATCAAGGTCTGACGGCTCTCGAACAGGTCGAGGATTTGTTTCACGCCAACTTCACCAAGCAGCAAGGGTTTCATTTTGGCGGGCGCATCCTTTTCGATGAGGACGGCGCCGTGTTTCTGACTCTAGGTGATGGCGGTCTGCACCAGGATGAAGCCCAGAACCCCGCCAACCATCTGGGCGCGGTAGTGCGACTGAACGCCGACGGTTCGATTCCTACAGACAATCCCGACATCACCGGTGCGGCCGAAGAGGTCTTCACCTACGGGCACCGCAATGTGCAGGGCATCAGCCGCAACCCCGCCACGGGCTCAATCTGGACCCATGAACACGGCGCTCGAGGCGGAGACGAAATCAACATTCTCGACGCTGGCGTGAATTACGGCTGGCCCGTCATCACCTATGGCATAGACTACGACGGCTCAATCATCGCCGAGGATCGTGAACGGGACGGGCTCGCACAGCCGATCTGGTACTGGAACCCCTCCATCGCACCATCGGGCATGACCTTTTACACCGGAAACGCCTTCCCGCACTGGCAAGGTGATCTGTTTGTCTCGGCCCTGGCGGGCAGCGTCATTCAACGGCTGGAAATTGACGGTGACCGGGTGATTGGCATGGAACCGCTGCTGGAAGATCTCGCCACGCGCTTCCGGGATGTGCGCACCGGCCCTGACGGCGCACTGTATGTGCTCAGCGATGATTTTGAAGGCTCGGTCATGCGCCTGGTTCCCGCACAGGCGTACTAGGCCCTGAACACGGGCGGGGTCTTTGCGGCCCGCATCCAGCCTGGATGATGGAGGCGCGCCACGTTGGCGAACGCTTGCATCCTCAGGCTGCAATCTGCATCCGGCAGGCAAGTTTCAGGCGGTTATACAACCATGCTCAGGCAACGGCGGCTCTGACCTCTCCGGACGGATCGCGCAGCACATAGCCACGGCCCCAAATGGTCTCGATATGGTGAACGCCGGAAGTCGCCAGAACCAGCTTCTTGCGAAGCTTGCACATGAAGACGTCAATGATCTTCTGCTCCGGTTCGTCCATACCGCCATAAAGATGGTTGAGGAACATATCCTTGGTGAGCATCGTACCTTTGCGCAAGGAGAGCAACTCCAGCATCTGGTACTCCTTGCCTGTCAGATGTACGCGTCTTCCGTTCACATCGACAGTTTTGGTGTCGATGTTCACCGCGATGTCGCCAGTCTTGATGATCGACTGGCTGTGCCCCTGAGAACGGCGCACCACCGCGTGGATACGCGCAACCAGTTCTTTCTTGTGGAAAGGCTTGGTCATGTAGTCGTCGGCGCCAAAACCCAATCCACGCACTTTGTCGTCGATGTCGTCTTCGCCTGACAGGATCAGGACCGGCGTATCCACCTTGGCCGCACGCAGAGTCTTTAATACGTAAAAACCCGACATGTCCGGCAGACGGAGGTCCAGAAGAATGATATCATAGTCGTAGAGCTTGCCGAGATCGACGCCCTCTTCGCCAAGATCAGTCACATGAATGCTGAAGCCCTCGGACTTCAACATCAGTTCAACACCCTGCGCCGTCGCGCGGTCATCTTCAACCAATAGAACCCGCATCGGTTTCTCCCATAGCCACCCGCGCGAATCACCCCTCCGCGCGGCGTTACAATCGTTAACCTCATTCGCCATCTGAAGCGAGATTTCCTTATGAAAGGTTAACAACTGAGCTCTAAAACCGGTTAAAATCGGGCATTTGTACTCAACGATCATCCATTGCAGGGACCAGATGGACGCCTCTAAAAATCCTGTTTCGGATGAGCGGTTAATCACGGTACGCGACTGCATAACGTATGACATTCCTACAACGAGAGATGAAAAAAACTTTTCGCCTCTGGCGACCAACGTGTCCGAAACGGTCATTTTCAGGCCCTGACAGTGGGGGAATTTGCCGCGAGGATGCACCATGCCGATTGACGTCTCTAAAGAATTGGATGTCTGCGCCCGACGCTCAAACCCCGTCGGCGTCACAGGATCAACCTGTCTTTTCCCCATGCACGCCACCTCCTTGCAGAATGGATTGATGATCCTGTCCAATCCTTGCGTCACCGGCTTTGCTTTGCGTGTGTTCCCGCATTGCGGATCATTTTGGTGTACAGGTTGAAGAGTTTTTCCCCTCGTTCGGTGTCGTTTTTGAAGCGGCGACCGATATAGATGCGCTCGACCTTCTCATCGTTGCGGTCATGGGCGTGGCGTAAATTGCCGGGCATTTGGCCGGGGGCGTAGAGATCAGCGAGGGTGGCG
>RKRX01000237.1 GCA_007571185.1 Oceanicaulis sp. | reverse complement strand
CCTCAAAGCACATATGATGCTGCCCACCTCTGGGATTCTTTTCCAGAAATTTATGGATCGGGGACGCCTCACCCAACGGTTCGATCAGTTCTATCTGCATGTTGGGTACGGAGACGAACACCACTTTCACGCCTAGCCTAGGGAAAGCTTTCACCTCAGTACGCTCGGTTGCGCCATACAGATCAGCATAAACCCGGGCAGCGGCCTCCACATCCGGCGTGGCCACGCCGACGTGATTAAGACGACCGATTTTCATCGTACGCATTCCTTTGCATCTCACCGCTAAGCGGTCAGGATAATCACCTCCACATGAGGTTTCTTGCCCCATATCCGGTAGGCTTGCCGACGCACCCCGCGACGAATGGCTTCTTCAACGGTGGACGGGTTCCGGCGATCGAGACGCCTGAAAGCGGCTTCGGCGGCTTTGACCAGATCAGCCCTGAAGTCGTTTAGGTCATAGTCTGATGTCGAGGCCACACCCATAGTGCGTACATCAATCTCTGAAATTATGTTCTCACCCGCCAATATGGCGGCAACTGTAATATGACCGTTATGGGCCATGCGTCGGCGTTCCCTGATTGATTCTGCATCCGCTGAAACCAGAAAATTGCCATCCACATGCATGCGACCAGCCGGAGCCTTGTCCACAATGACCGCACCCTCACGGGTGATGCGCACCACCGCTCCGTTGTAAGGAACCAGCACATGCGGGATTTTCAGATCCCGCGCCAAGGCCGCATGTTCCTGAAGATGGCGATATTCACCATGCACCGGGATGGCGGTAGAGGGCCGGGCCCAAGCATACATCTGTCGGAGTTCATCCCGGCAGGGATGGCCTGAGACATGGACATGCTCGTCCCTCTCGGTAATGACCTTCACCCCGCGTCTAGCCAACCTGTTCATCAGATCGAAGATACCCCGCTCATTACCGGGAATGATGCGTGACGAGAAAATGATGCTGTCACCGGTATCTAGGGTGACATTACGATGCGCTCCCTCAGCTATGCGCGAGAGTGCGGCCCGCGGCTCACCCTGCGATCCGGTACACAGCAGCAGCACCTTGTCGGGCGGAAAACAGCGGACCTCTTCTTCCTTTATGAAAGATTGGCAATCGGCCAGAAGCCCGACCGCACCGGCGGCCCGGATCATGCGGTGCATGGATCGACCCACCAGACAGACCCGGCGGTCATTGGCTTCAGCGGCGCGAATAGCGGTTTCAAGACGCGCCACATTAGAAGCGAAAGCGGCGATCGCCACGCGACCATGCTGTCGCCCCACCAGATTTATCAGGTTGTTGCGCACCTCTGCTTCGGAGCCGGACTCACCTTCAGTGAAAACATTGGTGCTGTCACACACCATCGCCATCACCCCTTCCTTCCCGATCTCCTCCAATGTCGCTGTATCGGTGACATTGCCTATCAACGGGTCGGGATCGATTTTCCAATCCCCTGTGTGCAGCACCAGACCTGCAGGTGTACGCACGATGACACCATTGGGTTCGGGGATGGAATGTGTCAGCCCAACAAGCTGTATATCGAACGGGCCCAATTCAAACCGAGAATGCAGGCCAACCTCGTGCAACGGCGCCTCACCCAGAAGATTATGCTCAGCCAACCGGTCACGCATCAACCAAGCCGTGAACGGGGTGGCGTAAATGGGACATTGCAGATCACGCCACAAACGCGCCACCGCACCCATGTGATCTTCATGGGCATGAGTGAGCACAATGCCCAGAAGCTTGCGCCTGCGCTCCGTGATAAAACGGTGGTCAGGTGTGATGACATCCACACCCGGCGTGGTAAGATCACCAAAGGTGACGCCGCAATCTACGATGATCCACTCACGATCCTCTTCCGGTCCAAAACCGTAGAGATTGAGATTCATTCCAATCTCACCCGAGCCGCCTAGAGGCACAAAGTACAGAGCATCATCATCCTGGTTCACGAAGCAGCGCCCTGATCAGTGGGTGCGTTCCGACGCCAGATTTCATACAGACCCCGCGCAGCGCCCTGATCAGTGGGCGCGTTCCGACGCCAGATTTCATACAGACCCCGCATGGTCAGATCAGGATCGAAATGATCGATGGTCCTGGCAGCGTTTTCAAACAGCGATACCACACCTCCTGTTGCAATGACGGTCACAGACTCCTCGTACTCAGCCTTAAGCCGCGTCACGAGACCGTCAATGAGATCGACATAACCCCAGAACACACCCGATTGCATGGCGCTGACAGTGCTTTTGCCCATAACCTGTTGGGGTTTTTCTATCGCGATGCGCGGCAGACGAGCGGCAGCCTGGTGCAAAGCCTGCATGGACAGGTTGATACCCGGTGCAATCACTCCGCCCTCGAAACAACCCTTAGCTGAGATCACATCGAACGTTGTCGCTGTGCCGGAGTCCACGATGATCATCGCGCCATCATATTTCACATGCCCACCCAGGGCGTTCACCAGACGATCCGCCCCAGCCTCTTCCGGCCGCGGCAGGTTCACACTCACGCCCAGATCTACACCGGCGTCACCCACAACGATAGGTTCCGCTCCTACATAACGGCGCGCCAGATTACGTAGATTGAACAAAGATTGCGGCGCTACGGAAGAGATCACACATCCCTTGAGTTCTTTGAGATCAAGACCTTGTAAAAATAACAATTGCTGCAACCAGACTGCATACTCGTCCGCGGTTCGGGCAGAATGGGTGGCGGTGCGCCATCGTGCACGCCAGTCCATACCATCATGAACTGCAAACAGGGTGTTTGTATTGCCGCAATCAATGGCGAGAAGCATATCGAACCTCTGAAGGAAGCTGCGCCCGGGGCGCAGAGGGGAAAAAGACGTCGCCAGCCGATATCAGACGACGGCTGCCATCTTTTAGATCAAGCCGCAAAGAGCCGTCAACACTCAGATCCGTGAAAATGCCTTTCAAAACCGTGTTGTCGAGTCTGATCACACAGTGCTCGCCCAGGCCGTGCACATGCGACAACCAAGCCTCTCGGATCGGGGCAAAGCCACTTTCCGTCCAGCGTTTCAGCCAGTGATCAAACCGGTTTGCAAGCTGTACGACAGCCTCCTCCACGTTCAACACCCCGCCTTCACGGGCGAGATTAGTAG
>RKRX01000149.1 GCA_007571185.1 Oceanicaulis sp. | reverse complement strand
CACGGCGGCAATCCCCGGCCAGGTCAAGCCCGCCTGAACCGCTGCGTAGAATACGAACAGTTTACCGAAAAAGCCGATCATGAAGGGCATTCCGCCAATGGAGAACATCAGGGCGGTCATGGACCACGCCATGCCCGGTCGGGTCCGGGACAGACCGGCCAGTTCGTCAATACGCTCCACCATGCCCTCAGAGCGGCGCATAGACACGATGATAGCGAATGCGCCGACCACGCCGATCAAATATAAGGTCATATACAACAATACCGACCACAGCCCCAAGGCGTCGCCAGCTGACAAGCCTACCAGTACGTACCCCATGTTGCCAATGGAGGAGTACCCCATCAGGCGCTTGATATTGCTCTGCATCAGCGCCCCAAAGGGGCCGATGGTCATAGACAGCACAGCCAGCACGATAGTGATCTGCCGCCATTGATCGGTCATGGGAGCGAAGGGCTCCATCAGCACACGAGCGAGCAACACTATCGCGGCCAGCTTGGGCGCCGTGGCGAAGAACGCCGTCACCGGGGTAGGCGCGCCCTCATACACATCCGGCGTCCACATGTGGAATGGTGCAGCGGAGATCTTGAAAGCCAGGCCGGAGATCACAAAAATCAGTCCAAACAACAGACCCAGATTTTGACCGCCCTCGGCGGCGCTTGCGGCGATCGCATCAAAACCGGTGGAGCCGGTGAAACCGTAGATCAGCGAAGAGCCGTATAGCAGTAAGCCCGAACTAAGAGCTCCAAGCACGAAGTATTTCAATCCTGCTTCAGATGCCCGCAGGGAGTCCCGGTTGAACGCGGCAAGCACGTATAGCGCCAGAGATTGCAGTTCCAAACCTAGATACAAGGCGATCAGATCACCGGAAGAAACCATCAAGGACATGCCCAGAATGGCCAGACTGACCAGAACAGGAAATTCGAACCGGGCCAGTTGCTCCACCCGCAGATAATAGTCCGCCAGCACCAGAACCGCCGCGCCAACCAGGTAGATCACCGTCTTGGCGTACAGTGCAAAGGGATCCAGCACGAAGGCGCCATGGAAAGCGGTTCCACCCGAGCCCTGCGCTAGCCAGAGCGTAAAACCGGATGCGATCAGCAGCATCAGTGTGGCTAATGCCATGACTCTCCGGGCGATCTCAGCCTCACCTTTGGAGTAGACACCGATGAGCAGCAGCGCCATGGAACCGATGGCGAGCACCAACTCCGGTATGAGCCATCGAAGATCAGCGAGCAACATTGAAACAGTCATAGCCAATCCCTGCTAGGGCGCGACGTGTTCAGTCGGAGCGGTTTCTGCGGGAAGTTCGGCCTTCACCGGCAGTGAGGACTGATAATGCGAGATGAGATTATCCACAGATGCGCGAGTGGTGTCAGTGATCGGGGTAGAGAAGAAACCGAAATATAGTACTGGCGCAGACAGAACACCCAAATTGATCCATTCCCGAGCATTGAGATCAGTTGCGGTTTCTAACCTCCGGTTGGTGATTTTGCCAAATACCACCTTCCTGTAAGCTGTCAGCATATAGACCGCCGAGAAGATAACACCGAGGGCTGCACCTGCAGCTATGCGTGGATCTACCTGAAAAGCGCCGGTCATGGTCATGATTTCACCAATGAAACCAGACGTACCCGGCAGACCTACATTCGCCATGGCGAACAGGCCGAAGAGGGCCGCAAAAACCGGCATCCTGTGCACCAGACCGCCATAGAAAGCGATCTCACGAGTGTGAAAGCGGTCATAGATCACGCCTACGCATAAAAAGAGCGCACCGGAAATGATACCGTGCGAGATCATCTGGAAGATCGCACCTTGCATGCCCACATCGGTCATGGTGAAAATGCCCATGGTCACAAGCCCCATGTGCGCCACCGAGGAATAGGCGATAAGCTTCTTGATATCCGTCTGGCGGAAAGCAATCACCGAAGTCACCACGATCGCGATGATCGACAGGGCAAAAACCATGGGTGCGAAATAATCACTGGCGTGCGGGAACATTGGTATTGAGAAACGCAAGAAGCCATAACCACCCAGTTTCAGAAGGATACCCGCCAGGATCACCGAACCCGCTGTAGGCGCCTGCACGTGTGCATCCGGCAGCCAGGTGTGCACTGGCCACATGGGCATTTTCACTGCAAATGAAGCGAAGAAGGCCAACCATAGCCAAATCTGAAGATCCGGGGCGAATTCAGTCGCCAGCAGCGCTTCAATATCGGTCGTTCCTGCCTGAGCGTACATCACGATCATCACCGCGAGCATCAGGACCGATCCCAGGAAGGTATACAGAAAAAACTTGAACGCCGCGTAGATCCGGTTCTGGCCGCCCCAAACGCCGATGATCAGAAACATCGGGATCAGAGAACCTTCAAAGAAAATATAGAATAGGATCATGTCGAGGGCGCAGAACACGCCGATGATCAGGGTTTCCAGTAACAAGAAAGCAGCCATGTAATCGGCCACACGCCTGTCCAGATTCCAGCTCGACAGGACGCAGATCGGCATCAGGAATGCGGTCAACACCACGAACAGCACCGACAAACCGTCCACGCCCAGCTTGTAGTTGATGCCCAGCTGCGGCAACCACGGCACATTCTCCACAAACTGGAAATCCGCGTTATGGCGATCGAATGCGGCCAGGAGAATGATGGAGAATATAAACACCACCAGGGTGACAAAAAGCGCAATCCCTTTGGCGTTGCGATCCGCCACAGCCCGATCTTCGTCTCGCATCAGAGCGCACAGCAGCAAAACCGCCACAGATCCCAAAGCCGGAAGAAAGGTAATAGCGGAAAGGATAGGAAGCTGACCCAGCATGAAACCCTTACACTCCGGCACCAGAGATCAGCCACAGGATCAGTCCAAAGACCCCGATAAGCATTACGAATGCATAGTGATAGAGATAGCCGTTTTGTAACCTGGCGATACGGCGAGCGGATGCAAGCACTGTGGCCGCCACCCCGTTCGGCCCCAAACCGTCAATGATCTTCTGGTCGCCGAACTTCCAGAACAAATCTCCCAGCCACCGCGTGGGACGGACGAAGATCGCATCATAGAGTTCATCAAAATACCACTTGTTGCTCAGAAAACGGTGTAGCGGTCCGTTGGCAGCGGCAATCCGGCCTGGCAGGGCAGGATTGGCCACGTAGAAGAACCATGAACACACAAAACCCAGCAACGTCGCCACAAAGGGTGAAAACAGAACCCAGATCGGCGGATGATGGTGACCATGGCGCTCGCTTTCATAGGTATCACCGTGATCATCTGTTACAGGAGTGTCGGCATGAGCACCCTGACCGTGATCGTCAGTCCGGCTATCGCCATAATCGACATTATGGCCGTAATAACCTTCGGCGTAGGGACCGGCAGGCAGGCTTTCACCCCAGAATACCAGTGCTTTCTTACCCACAAAATCAGACTTGAACGCTGCGCCGGCGAACACTGCACCTACGGCCAGGACCGTCAACGGGATCAGCATAACCGGACCATTCTTGTGAATGTGGCTAAGCACTTCAGGCGCGCCACGATGCACGCCGTGAAAAGTCATGAAAATCAGGCGCCAGGAATAAAAGCTGGTCAAGCCCGCAGCGATCATGCCAATCCAGAAGGCGAACATGCCGAAAGGCAGGCCATCCCGCCCCATCATGAAAGCCTCTTCGATGATCATATCCTTGGAGTAGAACCCAGCAAAGCCGATGCCCATGAGCGGAATACCCACACCCGTCAGCGACAGGGCGCCAATGATCATCATGATCCAGGTTACTGGCAACACCCTGTAGATACCACCCATGTTCCGCATGTCCTGCTCACCATGCAGACTATGAATCACGGACCCGGCGCCCAGAAACAGGAGCGCCTTAAAAAAGGCGTGCGTGAACAGGTGAAACATGGCAGCCGAATACAGCCCCAAGCCGGCAGCGAAAAACATATACCCCAGCTGTGAACAGGTGGAATACGCAATCACGCGTTTGATATCGTTCTGCGCCAGGCCCACAGTCGCAGCATAGATCGCAGTCACCGCACCGATCATCGTGATAAAAGCCGAAGCGTTTGGCGCCAGTTCGAAAATACCATGCGCACGACAAACCAGGAATACGCCTGCGGTCACCATAGTGGCGGCATGGATCAAGGCGGAGACCGGCGTTGGACCTTCCATTGCGTCCGGCAACCAGACATGTAGGAAGAACTGCGCCGATTTGCCCATTGCACCGACAAATAACAGAAAAGCAATCAACTCAAGTGCTAGAAATTCCATGCCGAAGATATTCAGCGTGGTTTCAGCGTGCTGCGGGATCAGCATAAAAACTTCATCAAATTGAAGCGTGCCAAAGACAACGTAGATTGCCATGATGCCAAGCACCAAGCCAAAATCACCCACGCGGTTGGTGACGAAAGCCTTGATGGCGGCAGCGTTGGCGCTTTCCTTGTCGTACCAGAAGCCGATCAACAAATAGGATGCCAGCCCTACACCTTCCCAGCCAAAGAACATTTGGACAAAGTTATCGGCGGTCACCAGCGATAGCATGGTGAAAGTGAACAGTGATAGATAGGCGAAGAAACGCGCCCGGTGCGGATCATGAGACATATAGCCCCATGAATATACATGAACCAGCGAGGACACTGAGGTGATTACCACCAGCATAATCGCAGACAGCGTATCCAGCCGGATCGCCCAGGCAATCTCGAAACCACCCACAGCCATCCACTCGACCAGTTCGTAAGTGCGGGCATTGCCGCCCACAATCACGTCAAAAAACAATGCAATCGAACAAAGCGTCGAAGTGATGGTAGCGCCTGTGGTGATAATTTGCGCTGTACGGTCGCTGATCTGTTTTTGCAGCAAACCTGCAATCATCGCAGCCAAAAGCGGAGCGAAGACAACTATATAAGCCATAATCTTACGCTAACCCTTCATCAGGTTTATGCCTTCAACCATGATGTCGCCACGGTTGCGAAAGAAGACGACGAGGATAGCAAGGCCGACAGCCGCCTCGGCGGCGGCAACGGTGAGAACGAACATGGCGAACACTTGCCCGGCCAGGTCGCCGAGATAGGCTGAAAAGGCTACCAGGTTAATGTTCACCGAGAGCAAAATGAGCTCGACCGACATCAGGAGAATGATCACGTTCTTTCGGTTCACAAAAATGCCGAATACGCCAATAGTGAACAGTATCGCCGCGAGCGCGAGATAATGCCCTAAACCGATTTCAAGCATCAGCCAATCCCCTCACCGCTCTTGATGTCGACGATCTCCACGCAGTCCGTGCGCTTGCGCGTAACTTGAGCGTGCATGTCCTGACGTCTAGCGCCATCGCGATGACGCAGGGTTAGGACAATCGTTCCGATCATAGCCACCAGCAGTACAAGACCGGCAATCTGGAAAAAGAACACATAGCGATCGTAGAGTACTGCCCCGAGTGCGGCCACGTTGGTCATGTCCCCGGGTGTCGGCGCCTGCAGCGCCGACGAGGCGTTGTCCGCACTGACCCAGCCTAGACCGGTCGTTGCCAGAATGCCCGCCAGCGCCAGCGCCACCAGCCCCCCTAGCGGAGCGTTATCAATAAAGCCTTCCTTCAGTTGGGCGAAATCAATGTCAAGCATCATTACCACGAACAGGAAGAGCACCGCGACCGCGCCCACATAGACAATGATCAGGATCATCGCCAGGAACTCGGCCCCGAGGAGAATGAAAAGACCGGCAGCCGAGAAAAAGACGAGGATCAGGAACAGAACCGCACGAACCGGGTTTTTGGCAAGCACCACCATCATAGCGGAGAACACCGCAGTCGCCGAGAGAAGATAAAAAGTCACCGCTGACAGCACTGTTGCCCCCTTGCGGGTAACGAGTGTATACTCGCAGAACCGAGATCAGATGGAGCCGGAGGAGTCCCGGTTCCAGAACAGAGTCGCGCGCCGTAATAGCCTTAGCGATAGCGCGCGTCGAGTTCGAGATTCCGTGCAATTTCACGTTCCCAGCGATCACCGTTATCGAGGAGTCGATCCTTGTCGTAGAAAAGCTCCTCGCGGGTCTCGGTGGCGAACTCGAAATTCGGCCCCTCAACGATCGCATCCACCGGGCAAGCCTCCTGACAATACCCGCAATAGATACACTTGGTCATGTCAATGTCATAACGCGTAGTGCGGCGGGAGCCGTCTTCACGCGGTTCGGCCTCAATAGTGATGGCCTGAGCAGGACAAATCGCTTCACATAACTTGCAAGCGATGCAGCGTTCTTCACCGTTGGCATAGCGGCGCAAGGCGTGTTGACCGCGGAAACGCGGACTCAAACGCCCTTTTTCAAAAGGATAGTTAATGGTCGGTTTTTTACGGAAGAAGTACCGCATACCGAGTGCGAAGGCGCCCCAGAAGTCCATAAGGGCAGCGCCGCGCAGAGTTTGTGTAATCCGGCTCATATATCGTTCCTAAATCCTTATCTAACCCGCGTTCGCATGGACCATGACGCCACCCATGATAGCCGCCGCTGCAAGGGAAGTAGGCAGGAAAATCTTCCAACCCAAGCGCATTAGCTGATCATAGCGGTACCGGGGCGTCAGTGCTTTGACCATGGCGAACATGAAAAAGAAGAAAATCGTCTTGAGCGAGAACCAGAACAACGGCGGCGCCCAGATGAACGGTGCAAAATCAAACGGAGCGTTCCAACCACCGAAGAACAGCACTGTCACCAGCGCGCACATCAGCACGATGTTCAGATATTCACCGATCATGAACAGCAGATACGGGGTGGAAGAGTATTCCACCTGATAACCCGCCACCAGTTCAGATTCCGCTTCAGGCAGATCAAACGGCGGACGATTGGTTTCCGCCAACGCCGAGACAAAGAAGATCGCGAACATCGGGAAGGTCAGGAGAAAGACCGGTACAGGCAGCATGTCAAAAGATAGAATATGCCAGTTCCAGAAGCCGCCCGCCTGGGCATTGACCACCTCGGACAAGTTCATGGAGCCCACCATTAATAGAATGGTCACCAGTACAAGACCGATAGACACCTCATAGGAAACCATCTGCGCCGCTGAACGGAGCGCGCCTAGGAACGGGTATTTCGAGTTGGACGCCCAACCGCCGATAATAATGCCGTACACACCCAGCGAGCTGATCGCGAAGATGTACAGTATACCCACATTGATGTCAGAGATCACCCAACCGGGCGACACTGGGATCACCGCCCAGGTGATGAACGCGAAAATCAGTGTCAGAAGCGGCGCCAGTAGGAAGAGCGGACGGTCCGCGCCCGCCGGTACGATGATTTCCTTCAGCATAAACTTGATGAAGTCAGCGAAGGATTGTAGAAGACCGAACGCTCCCACAGTGTTGGGGCCTTTGCGTATCTGCACCGCCGCCCAGACCTTGCGATCCATCAGCAGAAGAAAAGCCAGCGACACAAGCAAGGCAATCATAAAGCTCAGGATTTGCCCCACCGACGCCAGCAGGCCCCAGAGCGGGCCCCATTGGGTGACAAAATCGTACATGGATCTACCCCGCCGCTTTCAGAGTGTCGCGCGTGGCGGTAACCGCGGCCGAGCATTCGGCCATGACTTTCGATGCCCGGGCGACCGAATTAGTAAAGTAGAAGTTCCTGACCGGGTTCTCGAATGGTGTATCGGACAGATCGCCGTCTTCACCAAGCTCAGCCGGTTTGAATTCGGCTGCACCGGCTGCGCCCGGCGCATGATCTATCCGGCCGAAAATCTCAATTTGCTCAATCAACTGCGCCCGCAAGGCACTGAGATCATCATAGGGCAAAGTCCTGCCCAGACGCGCGGACAGAGCACGGAAAATCGCCCAATCCTGTTTTGCTTCACCTTTGGGGAAAACCGCCTGTTCAGCGATCTGCACCCGCCCTTCGGTATTCACATAGATACCCGGCTTTTCAGTATAAGCTGCCGAGGGCAGGATCAGATCCGCCCGATCGGCGCCAGCATCGCCATGGTGCCCCACATAGATCACAAAGGCCGAACCTAGCCTAGAGGTGTCGATCTCGTCCGCACCCAGCAGCATGACGGTTTCAATCTCGCCCGCCTCGGCGCCGGCCAGGATGGCGCGCGTATCGCGACCGCCTTCACCTGGCACAAAGCCCAAATCCAGCGCACCTACGCGGCTAGCGGCATGGTGGAGAACATTGAAGCCGTTCCATCCCTCTTTTACCGCGCCGATCCCGTCAGCCAGCACGCCTGTGGCGCGCAACACCTGGGCGCCATCCTCACGCGCTAAAGCACCAGAGCCTAGAATAATCAATGCTTTATCAGCATTTTTGAGAGTCTTGATGAAACTCGAATTTTTGCGCAGAAAACCTTCAAGTTCAATCGGTCCCGCACCCACATGGGTGTAGTCGTAGGTCATATCTGAAGCCTCACCGATTACACCAATCTCGCACTTGCCGGTTAACCAGCGCTGACGGATACGCGCATTCAGGACCGGGCTTTCCAGACGAGGATTGGAGCCTACGATCAGGATGACATCAGCGTCATCAATACCCTTGACGGTGGAGTTAAACAGATAGCTTTCACGCGGACCGCCACCAATCATGGCGCCGTCCTGGCGTGCATCAATGGAAGTCACGCCCAAAGAGTCAAACATATCCTTGGCCGATTTCAGGCCTTCAACATCATTGAGATCACCTGCGACGACACCCAGTCCAGACGCATCACCGGCAAGTCTTTCAGCAGCTATGCCCAGAGCCTCATCCCACGTGACAGGAACCAACTTGCCATCTTTCCTAGCGAACGGACGATCCAAACGTTGACGACCCAAACCATCCCAGATGAACCGAGATTTGTCCGAGATCCACTCTTCGTTCACCTGATCATGCAAACGCGGCATGATACGCAGCACCGCATCACCCCGGCTGTCCACACGAATATTGGCGCCAAGCGCATCCATCACATCAATAGTCTCGGTTTTTACCAACTCCCACGGGCGAGCGTTGAACGCGTAAGGCTTGGAAGTCAGCGCGCCTACCGGACACAGATCAATGACATTGCCTGAAAGTTCAGACGTCATGGACTGCTCCAGATAGGTGGTGATTTTCATGTTTTCACCGCGACCGATAGCGCCTAGTTCGGGTACACCGGCAATCTCGGTTGCAAAACGCACACACCGAGTACACTGGATGCATCGGGTCATGGTCGTACTGATCAACGGCCCCATGTGCTTGTCATCAACCGCACGTTTATTCTCTTCAAAACGCGTGCCCGGACGGCCATAAGCCAGACTTTGATCCTGTAGATCGCACTCCCCAGCCTGATCACAGATCGGACAATCGAGCGGATGGTTGATCAGAAGAAATTCCATCACGCCTTCCCGAGCTTTCCTGACCAGCGGGCTGAGAGTGCGCATTTGCGGAGGTTCGCCATTGGGCCCTTCACGCATGTCGCACACCAGAAAAGCGCAAGATGCGACCGGTTTGGGGGCGCCAACTAGTTCTACAAGACACATACGGCAATTGCCGGCCACCGACAGGCGCTCATGATAACAGAAACGCGGGATCTCCCGGCCCACCGCCTCAGCAGCCTGAAGCAAGTTGTATTCGTTTGGCACGGCGGCTTCCTCACCGTCGATGACGATGGTGCGCAGATTATCAGACATCCTCTCTTACCCCGCAACCTTAAGCGCAAACACCGGTTTGCCGTCGCGATACGTGTTGATACGATCCTCGATCTCGTGGCGGAAATGGCGGATCAGACCCTGAACCGGCCAAGCCGCTGCATCCCCGAGCGCACAGATGGTGTGTCCTTCCACCTGACCGGCCACATCAAGAAGATCATCAATCTCCGAGGTTCTCGCCTCACCCCGCGCCATGCGGTCGAGCACGCGCCACATCCAACCGGCGCCTTCCCGGCACGGAGTGCATTGGCCACAACTTTCATGCTTATAGAAATAGCTGATGCGAGCGATCGCCTTGATGAGATCGGTGGACTTGTCCATCACGATCACAGCGGCGGTGCCAAGACCTGACTTGTGCTCTTTCAGATCATCAAAATCCATCAGCACATCGTCGCAGATATCCTTGGGCAGGAGCGACACTGAAGAACCGCCCGGAATAACCGCCTTGAGATTGCCCCAACCGCCGCGCACGCCGCCACAGTGGGTCTCGATGAGAGTTTTTAGCGGAATGCTCATCACCTCTTCGACATTGCATGGCGCATTCACATGACCGGAGATAGAGAAAACCTTGGTGCCGGCATTGCCTTCACGACCAAAACCCGCAAACCAATCCGCGCCACGGCGTAAAATGGTTGGGGTAACAGCAATGGATTCGACATTGTTCACAGTTGTCGGGCAGCCATAAAGACCGGCATTGGCTGGAAAAGGCGGTTTCAGGCGCGGCTGCCCCTTCTTACCTTCCAGACTTTCAAGCAGAGCTGTTTCTTCGCCACAGATATATGCGCCGGCGCCATGATGGACGCAGAGATCAAAATCCCAACCATGGACATTATCCTCGCCGATCAACTTGGCGTCATAGGCCTGCCTGATCGCCGCCTCCATGCGAGCGAGTTCAAACTGGTACTCGCCGCGCACATAGATGTAACAGGTATGGGCCTGCATGGCGAAAGAGGCGATCAGACAGCCCTCGATCAGGGCATGGGGATCATTGCGCATG
>RKRX01000045.1 GCA_007571185.1 Oceanicaulis sp. | reverse complement strand
GAAAGTGGACGAAGCCGCGCTGCCCTATAAAGGTGCGCGAATGTTGGCCTCCAATCTTCCTTACAACGTGGGCACGGCGCTTCTGATCAAATGGCTGCAAACCGCCCCGCCCTGGTGGACGCGGCTGGTGCTGATGTTTCAAAGAGAGGTCGCCGCGCGCGTGGTCGCCCGAACCGGTGAGAAAGCCTATGGTTCTCTGACAATCCTGACCGCCGCCATAGCGCACGCACGCTATGGCTTCACGGTGCCTGCGCGCGCGTTCACGCCGCCGCCCGGGGTCGATAGCGCCGTGGTGGTGCTGGAGCCCCTGCCCGAAGCAAAGCGTTTTTCCGACCTAAAGGCGTTGTCCACTGTGACCAGAAGCGCCTTTGGTCAGCGCCGGAAAATCCTGCGTCAATCACTGAGAGCAGCGGCCAGTCGGGTTCAGTGCGACAGCGAAGCGCTGTTACACAGCGCCAATCTCGACCCCGGCGCTCGTGCTGAGACCATCTCTCCAGATGGCTTCTTCCGCCTGGCTGAGGCATGGCGGGTCGCCAGTTGTCGCTATGCTCAGTGAGCTTTGTAGCGATAACGGACTCCGCAAGTCTGGATGGTGCGCGCCACAGGTTGACTTTATCATCGATGCTGTACAAGTTCCACCAAGTCGCGCCGATCAGGCGGGTTTAATCATTACGAAAACCTTCCGCCACAGACGAAGGCTTGACGCCTGGAGCGAGATTATGACGGCCCAAGCCGCTACTGTCGCAGTGGACTTCCCGGTCTCTCGCGTTCCTGTGGTCAACGTCGCCACAGTGCCGCAACGAAGTCCGCTTCGTTATCCTGGGGGCAAAACGTGGCTGATTCCACATATTCGCGAATGGCTGCGGCACACCGGGCCCGAAATTTTGATTGAGCCGTTCGCAGGTGGCGCAATCGTCTCGCTGACAGCCGTGATGGAGAACTTGGTGCGGTCAGCAGTGATGGTCGAAATTGACAGGGATGTTGCTGCATTCTGGCGTTCGGCGCTGGAAAGCGGGGCCACGCTCCGGGAATGGATAGGCCAATTCGACCCAACCATCGAAAGCCTGCAGAAAATAACACAGGAGCCTCCCAAAAGTGTTGCCGAACACGGTTTCAAAACGTTAGTTCTGAACAGGACGCATCGTGGCGGCGTTTTGGCGCGCGGGGCATCGTTCAGCAAGTCCGGTGAAAACGGCAAAGGCCTTCGGTCACGCTGGTATCCCGAAACTCTGGCAAAGCGGCTTGCCGCCATTCAGGAACATTCTGATCGCCTCTCGTTTGTGGAAGGCGACGGCATGAAACTTTTGCCCATTGTGTTGCGTGGATGGGGCCGTGATGCAGCGATATTCCTTGATCCTCCATACACGGCGGCAGGGGGCAAGAGGGCCGGATCGCGTCTTTACGAGCATTCCAGCATAGATCACGCTGCGCTGTTCGGTATGTTGGCGGATCACGATTCAAATTTCCTGATGACCTATGATGCCGCCCCGAAGATTATTGAATTGGTACGCCGACACGGTTTCAGCGCAGCAGTCCTGTCCATGAAGAATGGTCACCACAACCAGCTTGTCGAACTGGTCATCACTTCGGAACCGTTGTTCGCATGAGCACCCGATACGCCATCGCCGAGTGGTTCGGGCGTCCGTTCGAGCATCTGTCTGTGGCCGAACGGCAGAGTTTGGCGCGTTGCGCCCTGAAACTTAATCCGACCCCGCCATGCCCGTTCCAACGAAGTTTGCCAACATGCAGCAAGCGAGGTGGCGTTTTTTGCCTAAAAGCGATCGAAGTTGAGACTGTTGTCCTTGTTTGATCTCAATATACATATCTTCACGCAAGCGAATGGTGAATGGAATATCGTTGATCACGAGGAACTCTATCTATTTATGACAAATAAACTCTCGGTCAGCAAGCAGCGCCTTAATCGAAGATAATTCGAATACTTCGATATAACGTTCGAGCAAATTGATACGCTGTGATGTCGAGCTATTGCCGCGATGTTTGAGGAGAATCCACAGATGGGGACTTTGAAACGAGGGGTGATAATGGCCAGAACCAAAACATGGATGTCTGTCCGACCCAGTTTCCAGTTGGTCCTGTCCAGTGCCAGAAACCTTGATCGGCTGAGGTTGAGCAGGCGTACAATCAACCCGGCAATCGCTTTCTCATCAAACCAGCAGACGCTGAAAAAACGGTGTAAACGTCGAGAGTTGGAACTGTGGTGCGCCTTGCCGGGAAACGGGCTTGCCAAATGGGTGAGGTTCACGGTCCGGGCATTGGCCAAACCCGCGAGCATGACTCCCAAAGTCTCCAGGCGGGTCTTGCTCAGGGCAATATAGGGCCTTAGGGTGGCTATCACAGGGGCGAGAAGGTGTACGACCATTTTGAAGATCCTTTCTGCAAAAGTCTCTTCAATGTGAATCCTTCTCGCCTCTCGTGGCAACAGAGACGTGTACCGTGAAATTGTTATCACAGCGGCTTAATGAAGAGAGAGAAGCAGGAGAAAGCTCATGAAACCCATCAACTCCCGTGATTTATTTAGCATATTAGCGTGTGGGGTGTTCTTTTTTTTCCTGTTTTGGGCTATCATTGCTTGGTTGAGCCCTTTTTGGGCGGCATTCTGGATTATTGTAATTTTCGTCGCCAACACGTTTAAGTATGACCCATTTGCAAACAGGGGTTAATGACTAGGATGTTGATAGATTTGACTTCCTCCCCGGTTTGAGATCCTGCATTCTAGGCAAGCTCACCGCTGGGAGCCCTGTTGGGGGTTGCCTTGGCGGCGGCGTGGATGTCGGAGGCCGCGTCCCAATATGACGACCGTTGTGAGGCGTCGGTGCGGCTCATGAAAGAATTGCGGGTCCAAGCCCAAAGGTTCTTATGCTCGCTCTTCAAAGCTGGGCTGCGCGTCATCCGAAGATGTCTCGCTGGCTATGCCAAAACCCCTGAACTCTGGAAGGTTTGGATCAGTTGAAGGGTGGTGAGGTGTCGTGTAGCAAGCTTTGCTCGGCCCTTATACGATCAGTAATCGTTTGGTACAGAATCTCCCAGCCATAGTGCTTCTTCCTCTCACGCCTGTCGGTGTACATCATGTGCGCGGGGATAGACAGAAGGGCAGAGCTGCAATCGCTTTGACTAGCGCCGAGGTGTCAATGTCTTTACTCATTGTTTTGCTCCGTAAGAGATTCATCCTGTTCCCCCAGGGTCATGCTTAAAGAGGTTGTTGCTTGAATGTGAGACCTGCAAAAATAACGACAATCCAAAACGCCGCCCAAACAGGACTCAACCACGCAATCAGCGCCCAAAACATGAAAAACAAGACGAGCGTACACACAGAGTAAATAAACCAATCCTCGGTGATGAGATATATCATGACGGCCCCTTCATCTGACGATCTGGCAAAAGGACGGGATCGTACTCCATGGTCATGGCGTGCATATCCACAGCGCATAAGAAACATTGCTTACCGCTGTCCTGCATGAGAGTCCAGCTCTTCAGCGCGCCGAGATAATTGCCCAGATGCAAACCGCCGGTGGGCTGCATGCCGGACAGAATGCGGTCAGGACCGCAATAGGCGGGTGTTGTGTCGGTCATGGACATCTCGCAGGTGAATATGGCAGGTGAATATGGACGTGGCGGTTTTAGCGGCGCGCGCGCGACGTAAAGTACACCCCGTGAGCCCAGATGGATATCTCTAAAAACCCAGAACCTACGCCCAATGCTCATCCATTTCAAAGGTCGGAGGTCAAAAAACAAAGACCTAGTAGTAATCCCACACTGACCGCCACGGCACGCGACTCATGACAAAATCTTTCCCGTACTCGGGCTTGAAAATGACCATTCTGGGCATTTCTATCGTCAAGTGTGAAGGGGTTTTCACCTCTCGTGCAAAAAAAGGGAATTATCCCGCAAAGTGCCATTGATAATAAAATCAATGGGTTAGTTTGCAATTTTTGAAATAAGACATGGTACACGCCTCTACTACCACGAGAAGCGAAAATCCCTTCACACTTGACGATAGAAATGCCCAGAACGGTCACTTTCAGGCCTGAGCACAAGGAGGATTTTGCCATGAGGTCGTGTACCGTGGAAATAAGATATTCCACCCTCTGACCTCGGAATAATGTGATCTACAGTCATGTTCTTCAATTGAAGAGTGGTAAGCTGAACCGGTCCCGAACACCGCCGCGCAAGCCTGACCCAGGATTCAGACCAACCGTTCGTATCGCTCACCATCATCGCCGCCTTGTGTTTCCGGCATCACTCCATCACAGGAAAATGCACGGATCCCACATAACGCAGAAACAGCCGTCGCACCTGATCAGCCGTGTGCTGCAAACGCTTGAGCACACAGTCCAGATCTTCACATCCCGCTCTGTAACTCAGTCGGCGGGCGAAGGGTTCGCTGACACTGTCGGGGTTGAATCGCTCACCATGCGCTGCTTTCAGAAGCTGGGTCAAGTCGCTGTACAGCTTGTGGGCTCCGATCAGAGTTTCCGCATCATTTTCACGCAGCCAGCCAGCAGCCATGAGCTGTTCCAGCGCAACGGGTGTCGACGGGCTCAATTGTCGCCCCTGGGCCAACTGTCCCAACTGAGCGATGAATTCCAGATCCATCATCCCGCCTTTGCGCAGTTTGATATTCCAGGGTGAAGCCGTGCTCTTGTCGCGCTCCAACCGTGCGCGCATGGACGCTGCATCCAGACGCAGTCTTTCCACAGGGCCGGCCTGGGCGATGACACCCGCGATGGCGGCGCTCAACAGACTTCCCAATCCTTCATCATTGATGAGGCGCGCCCGGGTCATCGCCATACGCTCCCAGGTCCAAGCCTCCGAGCTGGCGTAATATTGCACAAACCGGCTGAACCGCACCGCGACCGGCCCAGCGCCTCCTGACGGCCTGAGAGCCAAATCCACATCATAAAGTTTACCTTCCTCGGTGGGAGCGGACAAGGCCGACACCAGACGCTGTGTGAACCGGGTGAACCATGTCTGCACCCCAACGAGGCGTGAGCCTTCTGACTGCGCCTGATCCTCGTCGTAGACAACCATAATATCCAGGTCCGAAGTAGATGATAATTCCCGACCGCCCAGTTTACCCAATCCAAGTACGGCCCATCGCCCCGGCGCGGGACCATGCCTGCAAGTCATTTCCCGCAGAACAACAGAGGCCATGACCCGCACACAGGCATCGGCCAGATCGGCATAGGCCGCCCCGGCATCTCGGGGGCACGCGCGACCTAGCAGAAGCTGGCTACCTATGCGCAAGTGTTCCTCTCGCGCCAGGCGCCGTGCCGTATTCAGCGCATCTTCATAGGACAGATCAACTAAAGCGCCGAACCGATCAGACCGGTAACTAACAGTATCCTCACGCAGAGGACGGGCGAAGGCGGAGGCCAAAAGCGTGTCCAGAAGCGCTGGGCGCCGGGCCAATATCTCCGCCAAGCGTGGAGCAAGCCCCAATATAGTGATGATATCTCGCGCCAACTCGGGTTGATTGACCAGAAGAGACAGAGGTTGAACCCCACCGGGCAACCCTTCGAAAAAGGTGCAAAAACGTGTGAATCCTGCGTTGGGATCTCCGGTCACCGCCAATCCTTCGACCAATCGGGGGACAAAGCGAGTAAACAACTGCCGCGCCCGTTCGGTTCTGACCGCCCGGGCCCGACCCGCAGCCCAGCCCGCCAGACGCTTCCACACCTGATCTGGTTCTGCAAACCCAAGCGAGATCAGGGTTTCACGCGTGTCAGGAGTGGGCTCCACTCCGGTCAGAACCAGGCTACCTGCTTGCGTCGCCAGACTGTCTCCATCTTCAAACTGGGCGGTGAACACAGCATGAACTGCGCCGAACAACGCCATCATCCGGTTATCAAACGCTTTCAGGACCGATTCACCCGAGAGCGCCGCCACGGCCCTGCGCCTTGCTTCTGAAACCGGCAGAGTTTGGCTCTGCTCATCCTCAAGCATCTGGATGCGATGCTCTACATCCCGCAAAGCATTGTAATATACAGTCAACGCTTCAGCTTCCTCGGTGTCGACCAGACCGTGGCTCGCTAGCGCTGACAGAGCCTGCACCGTTCCAGAAATACGCAAGGCGGGCATCCGTCCCCCGAAAACGAGTTGCAGGCACTGAGCATACAATTCGATCTCTCGGATCCCGCCTCGACCCAACTTGACATCATGGCCAGGCGCCTGAATCTCAGCACACCTACCTACAATCTGAATTTGCTTGACGAGAGCTTGGATATCCTCCACGGCGGCAAAATCCAGCGTGCGACGCCAGATGAAGGGTGTTAGGTTCTCGAGAAACTCTTGGCCCGCTCCCCGGTCGCCAGCACAGACTCGCGCTTTGGCATAAGCTGCCCGCTCCCAGTTCTGGCCTGCAGCTTCGAAATAGCGGCGCGCCATCTCCGCGTTCACCGCCACCGGAGTCGAGCCCGGATCAGGTCGCAACCGCAAATCCACACGGAACACATATCCGTCTGCGGTCACCTCCTGGAGGATATGGCTGAGCTTCCGAGTAATCCGGGTGAAGAGCCTGACAGGGTCTTTACCTTCCGGCGCCTGAGCAATCCCTGGTTCGAAAACGATCACCAGATCAACATCAGATGAGAAATTGAGACTCCGCGTGCCGTGCTTGCCTAGACACAGCACGAAATATCCCGGCAGCGGATTGGCGAGGTCTCCGACGCCGACACCATAACTACGCGCTGCACTGGCAAGCGCGGTCTGTACGCTGACATCAGCAAAATCAGAAAGCGCCATCGTGACCTGTTGGAGCGTGAACACATCCGCCAGATCCGCCAGTGCCGTGATCAGGTGTATATCAAGTTTCGCCAGCCGCAAGGATCTCATCACCTCCACCTCATCGGCCAGATGCACGGCAGCTTTGGCAGCGTCACATACCTGTTCGATCAAGATTTCCGGTGCAGTCTCACCCAACGCTTTCAGGGTGCCGGACCGGCGCCAGGCTGTACGAGCCAAATAGGGTGCAGCGGCAAAGACCGCATCCAGAAAATCCGTCGCTTTACCCCAACATGCGTAAATCTCGGGGGCGATACGCTTGCGCACCCGTGCAGCGCGTTCAGCATCAATCAGCGGCAATGGCCTGGTCAGTCGGTTTTTGATTGGCGCGAGCATAGACCCAATCTGCAGTGCGCCGCCCGAGCAAGCAAGCAATCAGACATGTCCACACATCATCGCGGGAAAGGTCAGCGTGATCCGTTTTTCCTCAACCAGGGCGCTGGAACGGCGCTTCCCTCATAACCGTTGTCCGTATCTCATTCCTGCTTATCATCAAGGTTCTCCGCACTCAGTTCGAGAGCGGTGTATCGGCGTTGTCCACCCTCTGTCATGACGAACACCAGAAGAGCTCGCCGGTCGTTCTCACGGACCTCTTCCACCGCAGCGTCAAAATCTTCAAGGGTGCTCAGGCTGCGACCACCCGCTTCCAAGATGATATCGCACGGGCGTAAGACTTTCATTGCAGCATCGGAAATGGGACGAACAGCGTAGATTAGTAGACCGCGAACTTCCAGTTCGAGGTTCTCGCGCTCGGCTTCACCGGGCCCGACCAACGACAACCCGAACTGATCAGCAACGGTATCGCGGCGCCCTTCTTCAGCAGCAGGCTCATCAATTTCAGGGCGTTCAGCCAGAGTCACATCAATGGTGCGCTCGCGCTCATCACGCAGAATACGGAAGGCAACGCGTTCACCCGGAGCGAAAGCACCCACGCGACGAGTCAGATCCCGCGGATCCTCCACGACATCATCATTGATGGTGAGAATGATATCACCACTTTCAAGGCCTGCCGCCTCGGCAGGCGTGTCAGTCAAGACTTGGTTGATAAGAACCCCTTCAATGTTCTCATCAAGACCCATAGCGCTCTTGAGATCATCGGTCAGCACCGCCGGCGCCACACCTAGATACCCTCGGCGCACCTCGCCATCTCTAATCAGATGATCAACAATCTGGGCGGCAAGATCAGAAGGGATCGCAAAACCGATACCGACATTACCGCCCGTCGGCGAGATGATAGCAGAGTTCACACCCACAACCTGACCATTAAGGTCAAAAGCCGGACCGCCGGAACTGCCGCGATTGATCGGTGCGTCAATCTGTAGGAAGTCAGTATAAGCTTGGTTGGCCCCCATCTGGCGACCAGTAGCGGAGACGATGCCCGCCGTAGCCGTGCCGCCCAGACCAAAGGGGTTGCCCACGGTGACGACCCAATCCCCCACACGGATGTCCAGATTGCGGTCAAGCTTGACGAAATCAAACGGCTCATCTTCAGGCTGAACACGTAACAGCGCCAGGTCCGTCAGGGTATCAGTACCGACAACTTCAGCCTCCAGGGATCGGCCGTCAGTCAGCACCACGCGAATGCTATTGGCGCCGCTGATCACATGATTGTTGGTCACCACATAGCCATCTGTGGAAATGAAAAAACCCGATCCTTGCGATCGACGTCCACGCGGCGTCTGAGGCATACTGTCAAACCGTTCGAAAAATTCACGGAACTGCGGTGGCAGCTGTGACAGATCCGGGCCAACTTCAGGCTCGAAACGACCTTCGGCTTCAATGGATACAACGGCCGGGCTGACCTGCTCAATCAGGCTGGCGAAGCTCATAGGAGCACCATTGGGAGCAGCGAATGCATAACCGGACTGCTCGCTCTGGGCGCCGACGGCGACAGTAGTGACTGCGAGCAGTAGAACAGCGGTTGACAGGGTCAAGCATTGAGTCAATTTCATGGCAGGTTTTCTCACTCCTTCATGCGAAACGGGTCGGACGCCCATCAAGGGTCTTGTCCCGGACCTATAAGGGCCAGAACCTGATGACAGGGTTCAGTTGTCAACACCACTACCAAAACATCACAGATATGTAAGGCGTTGGTTGAACCATATCGACCATACCGAACCCTGACCCGCGCACCACATGCCAGCGTGTAGCGGACCTGGCGCCCGTTCGTGATTTTCAAAAACTCAACCTGTCACCAGTCACAGTTTGGTGGAACGCTTTCCCATTGATACGAACAGGAGCATACCGCCAAAGGTCAAAAACAGCATCGGCGCCATCCACAGAATGATTGCGGGTCCAGTCATGGGCGGTCGGAGCAGCACCTCATGGCCGAACCGTTCGACCAAAGCCTGTCGGACCTGTTCGTCATCCACACCTTGGGCCACCTGCTCACGCACATAGCGGCGCATGTCCTGAGCCATAGGCGCATCGGAGTCGAGAATGGACTCCCCCGAGCACACCATACAACGCATTTCCCGCATCAGATCCTGAGCTCGAGTTTCCTCCTCAACGGGTAATCCGCCAATAGTGACGGGCTGGGTGATCAACGCCACAGCAAGAAGGAGCACCCTCATTCCAACATCTCCATGGCGGGTTTAACACCTCTGAACCCCGATGTGCGTACCCCGCCACGGATACGGCCCGCCAGAGCAAACCCGCCGCCCAGAACAATCAGGCCAGCACCCAGTCCCAACATCCAAATCAGCGGATGAAACGCCGCGCGCACCTCAAAGGCAGTGACGTCGTCTTCCTGGATGCGGGCTTCACCCACGGAGACATACAAGTCTCCTGATACAGACGAACGCAGCCCCACCTCACGAGTGGCCCGGTTGGCGCCAGGATAGAAGCGCCGCTCAGGCGTGATCGCTCCATCCGCGCCGCCATTGATCAGCACAGTCGCCTGGTCCGCCATATAATTCGGACCGTCAGCGCGATGCACGCCATCAAGCGTTAACTCACGACCAGCGATCATCACACTTTCACCCGGGGCCAGAACCACATTCATGTCTACGGGACGAGAGGCGTCTGCAGCGGCGCCCAGCGCGATGAAACCTGCCCCGGCGTGGGCGAATGCCCGGCCCGCCGCCGACAGCTCCCAGCCCCGTGTCATGGCTTCAGGTAGGTATCGGCCCAAATCCATAACTGCGCCAGAAATCGCCCAAGCCCCGATTGCGGCGGCGACAACCGCCATGGGAGGTGCGCTCACCATCAGAAAAGCACAGACCACCGCCGCCATAGGCACAAGAATTAGACTGGCGCGCATTTGCGACAGACCTGCTTTCGCTCCGCCATTGGCCCAGGGAAGGAAAGGCGCCAACGGCATCAACAGCACCGTCAGCATCAGGATCGGAGTAGCAGACATGTTGAAATAAGGTGCGCCGACCGAAATGGTCGGCAAATTCAACATCTCAAAGAATAGTGGCGTTAGCGTGCCGGTCAGCACCACGCCTGCCGTCGCAGCTAACAACAGATTGTTGGCGCCCATCAGCGCCTCGCGGGAGGTTGGTTCAAAACCATTCCCTTCACCCAGCGCATGGGCGTGCAGGGCGAACAGGGCAAATCCGGCCAGCGCACTCACACCCAGCATACCCAGTATCCAGATACCGCGTTCGGGGTCGAGTGCGAAGGCGTGCACCGAAGTGATCACGCCCGAACGCACAAGGAAAGCCCCCATGATCGACAGGATATAGGCCAGGAGCGCCAGGAACACGGTCCAACCCGGGAAGACGCCTCGCTTTTCCGTAGCAATCGAAGAGTGGATCAGCGCCGCACCCAGCAACCAAGGCATGAAAGAAGCATTTTCAACTGGATCCCAGAACCACCAGCC
>RKRX01000021.1 GCA_007571185.1 Oceanicaulis sp. | reverse complement strand
ACATTGTGTTGACCGACGCTGAAGCCCGTGATAGGGCTACCCGGTACTTTTTTAACCGAGCGCTGCGGGAGGCGCGCGGTGACCCGGACCAAGCGGGGTGAGCGGGGGCATGGGGAGGTTTGAGGTTTTGTTGGGCATTATGGGATGATGAACGTGTCCAATCCACCAAAAGCGGGGTTTCAAACAAACGTCAAATCACGCACAGATTTTGAAGGATGGTAGGCAGTTTGACAAAACCTCCAGCAAAACATTATAAGTTTTTGTCGGTTTTTGTTCGAGTGCAGATCTTGTGGTTGGACGTTCTACAAAGAGAGGATTGGGCTTGTATAATCTATTTGTTTCTGGAAAAGCCAAGGATTGGAACGGAGAACCTTGGAAAATCGAGCGTAGCCGTTGCGTTAGTGAATGTGAGTATACCAGTGGTGAGTTACATAAAATTTATGGATCATTGGACGCAGCGGCCGTCTACTACTTGCGGCGACTACCATGTATCTTTGCCTACGAGGCCTTCCACAGGATTGATCCGCACTTCGGTCAAATTCGCGACTTGACTGTCCGTCCCAACAAAGTCCGGGTGGACTACGAGCTTCAGCCGCTCGATAGCTTTTTGTCCGTATCTCAACTCGATGAGATGACCTTCGAGCTTGGTATCGGTAATTGGGAGATGGGCCGAACCCATTGGGCGGTGAAAGATGTCGATCTCCCGGCCGAGTTGAGCAGAAAAGGGATCACCCTTCCTCAATGGGCGTCCCAGGCTCGACCGAAGGTCAATCTAGCGGATCACCACTTCGACGTAGCTCTCTCATTTCCAGGAGAAGCGAGAAAGTATGTCGAGGAGGTTGCGAAGAATCTGGAACGACTCCTTGGCTCTGACCGCTATTTCTATGATAAGAACTACACAGCACAACTCGCACGACCATCGCTAGATACATTTCTTCAGGCGATCTACCGGGACAGATCACGCCTGGTGGTGGTCTTTGCGAGTGGGGATTATCAACGCAAGGACTGGTGTGGCATCGAATTTCGGGCTGTGAAGGAGATCATTAATGGTCGCGATGATGATAGGGTTATGTTCGTTCGGATAGATGATGGGAAGGTTGAAGGTATCTTTGAACACGATGGCTACATAGACGCTCAAAACTACAAGCCATCGGACGTAGCGGGGTTCATCGAAGAACGTATCGCGGTGCTGGCATGATTATCGGCTATGCCCGCGCTGGCACGGACGACCAGAATCTTGATGCCTACTAGACAGACGCTCTAAGGACGGTGGGAGCTGGGAAGCTTTTCACAGATCGGATCAGCGGGTCGAAGTGTGAGCGGCCCGAGCTGGGCAAGATGCTGGACCAGCTGTGGAATGGTGATGTTGTAATAGTCACGCAATACGATCGCATAAAAAACAGCCCCGCCCGATGCCCGGCGCGCAACAAAACCACCTCCGATTCGCAGGCGCCGGGCAGGATGGTGAAGCGGCCCCAGCCCGGTTTCACGCTTGCTCACCTGAACAGGCGCACAAGAAACCGTTCATTGTTTTCTATCAGATCGGGTTCTGTCTGGTTGTGTTCTTTCATCCCGCGAATGATTTTGCGGGGAACGCCCATCCCCATGTGTTCGAGATAACCATAATCTCTCATCACGTCCTTCAGAAGCGGGTTTCGCGCCGCTCTTGTTCCTTGACGCATTCTGTCGGGAGTGAGGCCGTTTGGCAGTTTGCCCGGTGAAAGAATTTCCATGCGATCTTTGAAAATGGCCAGTTCAATATCGGTGCTGGTGAGAAGATAATCGCGATGGATCAGGGCATTGACCACGGCTTCCCGGATCACCTCGTCGGGATAGGCAGGTTTTTCCACACGCCGCACACCGTTTTCGAGAACAGCCGTCACAGGAGTGTTGCGTTTGACAAATTCAAGCGCCTGTTCGGCAAGCCCCGATTCCACAAGGCCGCCGGTTGCATTCATCAGGGGCGTCATCGGTCCGCGCAGTGTCGCACGTTCTCTCATTGCGTAATCTTTTTCCGTTCCTGGAAAGGCTACAGCATCAATACCGGCTTGCGGCAGAAACCTGTTCGGAGTCTTTCCGAAGAGCAGTATTCCTGCAAGCGTTACACCCTCTTCAACCATGATCTCGGTGTTGAAAAGAAGCGTGCGCCATCCTGCATCGTCATCATCATCGGGAATTTCTTGCTGCCGGATACCGCTGAAATAATCCTTGAGGCGGCGGCGGTCGAGATCATGGTTCGTCGCACCGGAAATCGGCCGCAACTCGACCCGAAAGGCGCCGCGTTGCTGGAACAGGCGACTGAGTTCCTCCGGGGAAGCTTCGCGGCTTTGGGCGCCGACCCGGATATAATAGGTATGTTTGTTGTTATGCCATTGACCGTGAACATCGGCCCCCCTCGGCAGACGTACAATCGCGACATCCTTGCCGTGCTCCACATTTCTGATGGTCTTGAAAAAAGGGGTGACGGCGGGCCTGATCTTGTCCCGGCACGTTGTCGTGATCCAGTCTTCGAGATTTGTTCTGTTCAGCCCAGAAATGCTCCCGTCATCTTCAACGCCAAGCAGAACCATCCCTCCTTCGAAATTGCAGAAGGCGACAATTTCCTTGGCGAGAAGATGATTTTGCAGATCGTCCCTTTTGAATTCCACCTCGGAATTCTCGCCGTTTGCTATGATTTCCAGCAGTTCGGTGCGTGTCGTCATGTCTCAAAATCCGTATTTGGAACGGCGCATCTCGAATGCGGCCTTGCCGCCTTCAAGAATGTTTTCGACCAGTTCGCGCACGGGCTCATGGTCGATGGCGGCCATATGCTCTGGTTTGATCTGCGCCTGACCTTTCCCGGCTTCGCCAGTCGGAGTGAGACCGAGGATAAGTTCTGCATCTCCGAGAACCGGGATATTGGCGTTGTGTGTTGAAAAGACAAACTGGCGTCGCTGCTTTTCTCGCCGCAGGATCGGCATCACGCTTTCGGTGATGAAACGGTTGTCGAGATCGTCTTCAGGCTGATCGACGACAAGGGGTGACTCTGACTCAAGCAGCAGAAGCAACAGGATAGCCGTCGCCTTTTGACCGGTCGAGAGCTTCTCAAGCGTTTGCCAATAGTGCGGTTTTCCGTCAGGAGCTGTGTTCAGGCTGATCTGTGTTATCGCAGGCAATTCGAGTTCTTCGATACGCATGAACAGGTTTGGGTCGGCCTGTGCGATCCGTTCTGCTGCAGCGGGCGGCAGGCCATACTTCTGTCTGAGCGCCTCTTGTCCTTCCCTGCACCGCCGCGCTAGGTCTGGCAGAGATAACGGGCCCGATTTACGCAGATGTTCCAGCGCGCGGCGAAGATTGCCCCCGATTTCTTCTCGCAAAAGCTGTTCCAACGGATCATGGTTCCCGGCCATGGCGACCTTGATCTGCACCTTGTTGCTGAGCTTTCGGGACACTTGCTTCGCTGTGGTCTCAAGCTGTCTGTACTCGGACGCCTTGATGTCTTCCCACTCAGCCAAAAGATTGCGGCGTTCGGTTTCGTACGCTTGCAGGTTGCTTCTGAGGCGTTGCATTCTCTCGCGTAGTGGCCGCAACGTCTCAATCTGCTGGCGAAGCCGGATGAATTTTGCGCCATCAATTTTTGATTTCTGAAGTTCGCGCAGGAGCTTTTCGTAGGTTTCCTCGATTGCAATCTTGTGCCCATTCCAGCGTGATTTTGTCTGTGCGATCGCGCGATCAGCTTCGGCAAGAACCTCGCCAAACTGTTCACTGAGGGTCTCAAGTTTCGTGCTCAGCGTTCCGAGGATTTCTTCGATTTCGGAAAGGAGGTCGGCGTTTGGCAGCCCCTCGACAGCCTTGCGGGTGACGAATGCTGTATCAACGGGCAGTGCTGTGGTGAGTTCACGATGGAGAGTACGGTACTGCTCAATTCGTTCATCTAGGTTGACAAACAGACGTTCTTCACGAACGAGTAGGCTCTTTTCTTTGAGCCGATCTTCGAGTCCCGCCTGCTGGAATCGCTTTTGCATTTCTTCAAGACTTGGTAACTCTGCAAGCCGCTCGTCAAGATGCTGTAACTCCTGGCGCGTCCTCATGATCCGGTTGCGTGAACGCTCTAGATCCAGACGCACCCGAGATTTTCGTTCCAGAAGGGTAGAATCCTGCTTCACGAAACGTTCTAGCAACAGTGTAAGTTTTTCAGGGCTCTTCGTCAGTTCTGATATTTCGTGCTGCCCGAAGACGGCCACGCCTGGCATCACGTCATGCGGGGACAGAGCCAGAACCCGTCCTTCTTCGTCTTTCACGACGGGGGGGTTCGGCACTGATCTCTCGATTGTGTAGCAACGCGGCGAGGGCGTGCGCGATCGCACACGCAACGAAGCCTTCGTACCCGGTTGCAGGACATGGTGGACCATGCCCTCATGAATTTTCCGCGCCTCCTCACCGAGGGGATCAAGGCCAAGCACATAACGTATGCTTTCGATCATCGTGTATTTACCCGCGCCGCGTCCCCCTGTCAGTACATTCAGGTGCTTATTGAAATGCACAGCCGTATCGCGGAGGAATCCGCCTTCCCAGGTCATCGCGACGAACTCGGCATGGGGTTCGGGCCGTTGCTCGCTGAGCAGACGAACCCGGGAGTCCGGGTCGAGAAATGCCTGCCGGAAGGCTTCGATCGAGACGGTGGACATTTTGATGAAGCAGGAGGCGCCGGGTTTCTTCAGATCTTCCGGGTCATTGACATCCGCAGCATTCAGGATCGCGACGGGGCGGTCGCGCCTGTGTTCTAGGTTCCTATTTTTGAGGATCGGCCTGACCCCTTCCGGCGCTTCATCGACCGGACCTGATAATGCGCAGGCGAGCAGGTCGGAATGAGTCCAAACGTTGACCCTTGATTGCCCCGAGAGTGTTTTCAGCAACCCGCCCTTAGAGGCGACGTGGGCGGCGATGCACGCTGAATCCCAGTCTTTGGCGAGTTCCAGCAACTCAGTAGAATCCTTGTCGCCTATTGGCGACAGTTGGTCGGTGCCACAAATGCCGCATGCTCCGATGAACCGCTCTAGGTGTTCATCCTTATCGGGGTCAAACAGGCACAGGAAATGCACGCCATCTTTCGCAACAGCTTCGAAGCCGCTGAAAGCATGAAGCTTTTCTTCGCGCGCGGCATGCACTAGGCGTACCGAATCCTCGACGCGATAGTGATCGGTGACCGCAATGACCTCAATGTTGTTTGCAAGGCAGGCTTCGATGATCGCCCTGTTATATGCCTCTTCTGAAGCAAAGCGGGTCATCTTCCCATACCTTTTGAGATAAGCGAACGGATTGATTTGCAAGGCGCAGCGATAAAACCGTGCACCGCTGGGAAGTTTCAGTGCGTCCTGCATACGACCTGAGAGTGCATGCATCCCGCTGAGCGCCTCTGTGGTCATCTGCGATTCTCTGCCTGCCTTGCTTTGCTTCACGCATTTGTGCTTGCTTTGCACTGACATTATGTGTCTGATCAACGTACGCAGCCGTCCTCGGAGCCTCTAAAAATTGTTCCAATCTCTCAGCTCAACACGAGGACACCGTTGAAGGAGCCCTTTTACGGCCTCTTTCGCAGAGAAAGACCTCTTCTGCGCTCGTGTCTTCGCCGCAATCACCGTGACATGCGCCGTCATCAGTGTAGGTCTCTCCTTCGTCCGCCAGCCTCATGAAAGTGCAGAAGCAGACCCCTCTTGCGAAGAGGATACCGAACATTCGTATCCAGAACAATAACGAAGCGGGCGGCGAGATGACTCAACTTACATCAAACTCCTGACCAGGATCACCATGTTCATGCAGCTGGGCAGGGGAGAACACAACATAAAAGGCCGCCCATGCCGCTCGATGCGACGGGGTTGCACCTTTCTGTTCGCAAACGTTCTGTAGCTTGAATCCGGCCCGGGTGCGCCGCCGTCACAGACCGAGCGCTGTCAGACGGGCCCAGGTTGTGGCGCCGTCGGTGCTTTCAAGCTCCAGTTCGCGGGCGCCGGGTAGGGCGGTGAAGAAGTCCAGCCCCGTTTCACGCTCAATGACCTCCACGGAGACGATGCAGTCAGCTAGGTTTGCGTCGAGGGGGCAGCCGGCCCCGTCATCCGTGATGTTGCGTCGGTGCTCGAACAGGAATGCGACCGGTCCCCGCTGACCGATAACGATCTTAAAGAACATGTCCGGCGCCCCGATGTCCTTGTCGGGTCCGACCATCAGGACGTCCGCTTCTCCGTAAATCGGGCCAGCGACGATATGAAACACATGTCCCTTGTCGATCATCGTTCTGATGCGGGTTTCCAGCGCGTGCCACAACCCTCCGGCCCCGTTGAACCGTTTGTGACGCTGGGGGACGATGTTGGACATATAGTTGATCTCAAACACCGTGCAGGCGTCATCGAGATCAACGATTTCGGCGCCGTTCCCGTCCGCCGCCCTCTGGCCGTCTGCATCCCGATCACCGCCCGAAATGAAATAGGGAACAATATGGCCCCGGGCGAAATTGTCCGCAGTTCTGAAGAGCCCGCGATAGTCTTTGCCCACCACCGGATTGTCGATATCGGGATCGGGGCGAAACCGGCCCCAGCGAGAGAGGTTGCGATCAGGCGTGACCCGATACTCTGCGGCGGCGCGCCAGCTGGCCCAGCGGGGCGTGCGGAAGCGATCATCGTATTCCATCACATAACCGCGGCGGATCAGCGGGGCGTTATCGGAGGGCAAGCCCCCGAAGACATGGGTTGCAAGCGCGGCGGCTTTTTCAGAATCTGAGAGGCTGCGGCAGTCTTGCGCCCATGCGGCCCCACAGATGACGGACGCCAGAATGACGCCCGGAAACATAAAGTACATGTCTTGCTCCTTCATGGACCGACCATTCGGTTTCGGAGCATCGACTTGATGGGCAAGACTGGTTACAAACGTCTTAAGAGACGGCTCGCGCCGGGATCACGCCTTCCGTGAGCGGCTCTCAGGGAGAAGGGTCCAGCCCCTGCCGTTGGTTCACATTGGCTTGAGCGGGGTTGGCGCCGGGCAGGGCTGCGCCCAATTGCGCTATCAACCCATGGAGCCGGAGATAGGCATGACCGGAACAACCTGGACGAAAACCGATGAGGCGTTGGCCCGGCTGAGCGGGGAACAGTATCGCATCACCCAGGAAAACGGCACTGAGCGTCCGTTCACCGGCGCGTTGCTGGATGAAAAACGGGTGGGTTTGTTCGTGGATATTGTGTCGGGCGCACCGCTCTTCGCCTCGGCGGACAAGTACGAGTCCGGCTGCGGATGGCCCAGCTTCACCCGGCCCATCACCCCTGATGTGCTTCGGGAACTGCGCGACACCTCCCACGGGATGACCCGCACCGAGGTGCGCTCCACCCACGGCGACAGCCATCTCGGTCATGTGTTTCCTGATGGCCCTCGGGACTCAACCGGGCTTCGCTATTGCATCAACTCCGCCGCCCTGCGTTTTATTCCTCTGGAAGAGATGGACGCCGAAGGTTATGGCGCATTCATTGCGCTTGTGCAGGCGGGCTGTGAGGAGAGTTGATCATGACCATCGGGACTGAACGTGCGCTGCTGGCCGGCGGCTGTTTCTGGGGCATGCAGGATTTGATCCGCCGCCGTCCGGGTGTTCTCAGAACCCGGGTGGGGTATTGCGGCGGCGCGTTGGAAACCCCGGCCTATGGGCAGGTGAAGACCGGTCGGACTGGTCATGCGGAGTCTGTCGAGATCGAATTTGATCCCGCCCGGATCAGCTATCGAGAGATTTTGGAACTGTTCTTCCAGATCCATGATCCTACCACGATAAACAGCCAGGGCAACGATATCGGAAGCCAGTAGCGCTCAGCGATCTTTTTTCTTGATGATATTCAGAAGGCGGTTGCGACAGATACGATCGCAGACGTGAACGCCTCTGGGCTCTGGCCGGGCAAGGTGGTCACCGAAGTGACCGCCGCAGGGGTGTTCTGGGAAGCCGAAAATGTCCATCAGGATTATCTTGAACGCTATCCCGGCGGCTATACCTGCCATTTTCCCCGACCGGGCTGGGTGTTGCCCAGGCGAACCGCCGGCGCAGCCTGATTTTGCAGGCGCTACGCCTGTCGGTTTGAAACACGCAAGGAGATGTTGATGAAACTCGCCACGTTGAAACATGAAATGCGCGACGGTCGCCTGGCGGTGGTGTCCAGAGATCTCAACTGGTGTGCGGATGCTGGCCATATCCAGCCCAGTTTACAGGCTGCGCTGGATGACTGGTCCAACGCCGAACCGGCGTTGCGCACCCTGGCCGAAGAGCTGGAGCGCGGGACTGTTCCGCGTGAACGTTTCCACGAACGCGATGCGTTGTCCCCCTTGCCGCGCGCCTATCAATGGGCGGACGGTTCGGCTTATGTCAATCATGTTGAACTGGTGCGCAAGGCGCGGGGTGCGGAACTGCCCGAGAGTTTTTACACCGATCCGCTGATGTATCAGGGCGGATCGGACAGGTTCCTGGCGCCGCGTCAGAATATCCCGCTGGGCGATGACGACTGGGGCTGTGATTTTGAGGCGGAAGCGGCTGTGGTCACCGGCGATGGTCGCGCCGGATTGTCGGTTGATGAAGCCGCCGGGACAATCCGGTTGATCATGCTGGTCAATGATGTGTCCCTGCGCGGGTTGATCCCGGGTGAACTCGCCAAGGGTTTTGGCTTTTTCCAGTCCAAACCGCCCACCGCGTTCTCTCCGGTGGCGGTGACTCCGGATGAACTGGGCGAGGCCTGGGATGGTCGCAAAATTGATTTGCCGCTACAATCCTGGCTCAATGGTGAAAAGTTCGGCGAGCCTGAATGCGCCGTGGATATGACTTTTGATTTCCCCCGGCTGATCGCCCATGTGGCCAGAACCCGTCCGCTGACAGCCGGTTCCATCATCGGATCGGGCACAATCTCCAACACGCTGGACGGCGGACCGGGAAAGCCGGTGGACGAAGGCGGCAAAGGCTATTCCTGCATTGCTGAGATCCGCATGATCGAAACCCTTCGCGACGGTGCTCCGAAAACCCGCTTCATGACACCGGGCGACACTGTACGCATCGAAATGCTCGACCGTAACGGGAAGTCTATTTTTGGCGCCATCGAACAAACTGTAGTGCGCGGTGAAAACTGACGGTGCGCACTATCGTATCAAAAACCGAAGAGACCGCTTGTCTCCGATTTTTTTTAATGTGTTTCATAGCCGCCAGGTTTGAGCGTGTAACGCTCACCGTCAAAACCATGAAACAAATCCATGGTGTCGGGATGGCCTACCGCTCCGTTCATAGCGTCTGGCAGCAGGTTCTGTTCAGAGACATAAGCTTCATAATAACCAATCTCATTTTCCGCAAGCAGATGATAAAAAGGCTGATCCTTGGTGGGACGAAGATCCTCCGGGATCGACAGCCACCATTCTTCGGTATTGGCGAATGTCGGATCGACGTCGAATATGACGCCCCGGAAAGGGAAGAGACGATGACGAACCACATCGCCAATTGTGAATCTGGCCTCACGCACGGCCTGATCTCCTAAAAAGAACCTCATTGGCGTATGTAGCAGGTATGGTGCACAATTCCAACGTCCGGGCGGTCGGAACCAACGCGCTTCGCCCAAGAGATCAGGGACGATGGCGCGTTTTTCCAGACCCGAATTGCGCATGGCGTCTCCGCAGGCGCAGGCCATGCGCCAGCGCCAGCACGCCGGCGCCCACCACGGTCAGCATGTCCTCGTAATCATGCAGCGCCTCTGCGTAGGCGCTGGCGATCAAAATGGCAAGCCCTGGAATCGCCATGCTCGCAAAGATAAGCCCGGATGGTTTGGCGACGTTGGTCGAAATCACCCAACCCGACAGGCCAACTGCGACCAGCACAAACAATTTGTGCATCCATTCTGCGTCCGCCCAAGCGCCAAAGACGGGCAGGCTAACCGCCAGCACGGGCAAGGCGAGGCAATGCAGTACGCACAAACAGGATAAGGTGACCGCACCAGCGTCGAGCCAGGACGGGATGGCGTTCTGAGCATTCATGGGATGGGTCCCCGAATTACAAGCTTGCAATATTATCACATATTCCCCGCCATCTCCATCTGGTCAAGTCGCTATCTGCCATCACCTGATAAATTGGTCATCTGGTCATATTGGACCTCCGTATTCCAATCTTTCTGGAAGGCAAGCAATCCTGATGGCCTTGCAAGCGTGGGTTCGGATCAAGTCCCATGGCGGCGCCACGATCTGTATCTTGATGACCAAGGACGTTGCCTGACAGGAGAAAAGGTTTGGATCATCCTGTGCGAAACAGCAAGAAACGAAACAAAAATATCAAGCCGGACCAAAGTACACGACTCATGGCAAAATCTTCCCCGTATCCGGGCTTGGAAGTGACCATTCCGGGCGTTTCCATCGCCGGGTGTGAAGGGGTTTTCGCCTCTCGTGGCAAAAGAGACGTGTGCCGTGGTTGACGGTTTCATCCGGTTCCCGCGGGGCATTCAGAACCGGAGAAAGTTGCGTACGGGATAATCGTTGAAACATCATCTTGAAGCAGTGTTCCGTGCACGCGAGATAGCTTATGTTCACGGTACAGCAACTCAGAACAATCAGAGGCCAGATTTTCTATTGCCCCGCGAAGAAGCGTACCGGACTACCCCCGAAACTGGCTATATGTGCCTGACCATGCTTGGCGCGATGTCGAGCTGCAAGG
>RKRX01000157.1 GCA_007571185.1 Oceanicaulis sp. | reverse complement strand
TCCACATGCTCTCCCAACGCCAAAACGCTCAGCGTGCGTTTCATACCAGAAAACATGGGGAAATTATCGTCAGAAAAGTAGACGGGATCGGCTTCAGCATGAACGCGCCAGATGCGGTCAGCGTCTGGATGTCCCCGGTCTCCGATCAGATCCAGCCAGGCGCTGGTCAGCAAAACCGGGGCGACAATCAACGCCACACAGCCCGAGGCCAAGGCGGCGAGAATGCTGAAAATCAAACGCACGAAACAAACTCCTGTTCATATGCAAGGCTCGACCGTCAGGTCTGTTCCGCCCCGGAAACCTGTCAGCCTATCACGGCTCTGCTTCCTGTTGTTTCACTTGTTGACGCACCAACGCCCTGAACATTTCCATACGTTCAATCTTGCCATTGAGGTCAGTATCACACAGGTCCATCCACGCCCGTGCTGTAACATCACTCTCAAAGTTTTCACCGGCCTGACAATCATAAAATGTCAATCCGCTCTCGGACAGTTTTCATCATAGGATACGGTGTCATTTCTTATTAAGGTCAGCCGTACTGAACAAGGCATCAACGAAAGCTTGGGTTCGCACTCGGGTTTGCAGGTCCACAAACATCTCTTCAGCGGTCCTTACCTCTGGACACACCGCACCGCACAGAACGAAAACGGAAATGAAAACTTGGAATAATCTAGGCATGGCCTTGGTCTTTCTGATCATTGAACTTCTCATGAGAACTGTAGACGGGCATCCTTGAATATGTCAAATCCATGACGATGATGAGGCTTGACTACCCTCCTGCGCCCCCTTAAGCTTAGAGGTTGGTTTCATCGGTTCTTTGATCTGGTAAGGTCCGCTTGTCTTTATCTGTTGAAATCGATGTACCTTGGTTCGAGGGGTCTTCATTCCGTCATGCAGTCAGGTGACACATCCCAGCCCGCCACCTTCGTCACGGATCGGAAGCGGCGCACCCGACCCTGGCGTGGGGTGCTGGTTGCACTGGTCGTTCTTATTGCCTTGGGTAGCCTGGCTGTCTGGCTGCGTAACGGCATAGGTCAGGTCACGCTTGACCTTGAGGACGTGAAGCTGGGCGTGTTGGAACGCGCGGCCTTCACACCCGAGACCATCGTGAACGGAAGCGTCGTTTCCGAAACGGCCATAGCCGTCGCCGCCCTTGAAAGCGGTGTGATTGATACCCTGCATGTGCAAAACGGTGCACAAGTATCTCAGGGCGATCCGGTCGCGACTCTGTCTAACCCCACCCTGCAAAAACAGGTCAGTGATGAAAGCGTGCGCCTGTCGCGCGACATTGTCTCCATTGAAGGACAGGTCACTGACATGGAGCGGCGGGTTGTGGAGGCCGAACGTTTGTTGCGCGATGTTCAGTTTCGGCTCAGACAGGCGGAATCGGAACTGTCGCGCAATCAGGTGCTGGAAGAACGAGGGTTCGCCTCTCCGGCCAGCATGGATCGTCTGCGCGATGAGGTCGCCTATTATTCCGGTGAAGAGCGCGCGGTGTTGGCCCGTTTACGCACGGCGGAAGAAAACGCTCGGGTTCGGATCGCCAGGCTGAACGCTATACGCGAAGATCTCGAACGATTGAGCGCTCTCGGGTTGAGGCGTTTAGACAACCTGATCCTCACCGCTCCCACAGACGGACAGGTAGTTGGACTGCAAGTCCGGACCGGTGAGCCGGTGCAAAATGGAAGTGTGGTGTTTCGTGTTTCACGCGGCACCGCCGATCAGATCGTCGCCCGTGTATTTGAAAGCCTGGCCGGGCAGATCCAACCGGGCGCGCAAGCGCGCCTGTTGGGAGAAGAAGCACGGCTGCGCGTTGACATCGTCGCACCCGAGGCTGAGAACGGCGGAGTTGGCGTGCGTCTGGTGTTTGAAACCGCCGCGCCGCCCTCACTCCGCGCTGGCCAAGTGGTTCAGCTGGCGATACAGTCTGGAGCCACGCGCGAGGCGCTTCTAGCGCCCCCCGGAGACTTGGTCGGGCCGGAATATCTCTGGATCATCAATGCCTCGCGCACCCGAGCCCGCGCTGTGCCGGTGCGTTTGGGCCAGCGCTCGGACAAATGGGTCGAAGTGCTCTCTGGCCTTGAACCGGGCGAGACGATACTGGTGAGCGCCCCGCGTTCTCTGGATAATCTATCTGAAATTCGATTACGGTCCGGGAGGTGACGCCATGACCACAGCACTCAAACTCACCAATGTCGGGAAAATCTTCCGAACGCGCAGTATGGAAACAGCAGCCCTGCGAGATTTGTCCCTGACCATTGAAACCGGAGAATTTGTGGCCATCACCGGTGCATCGGGATCGGGTAAATCCACCCTGGTCACTCTGATGGGGCTTCTCGACACGCCCAGCACTGGCCAGCTTGAATTTTTCGGAAGTGATGTCACCTGCGCTGGCGCGGGCGCGTTGGCCGATCTGCGCCTGTCCAAGATTGGATTTGTGTTTCAGTCCTTTCATCTCATCCCGGACCTCACCGTGGTCGCCAACGTGGCGTTGGGACTTGAGGGTCTGGTTTCTGGCAGACGTGAACGCTTTCGTCAGGCGCACCAAGCGCTGGAGCGACTGGAACTGGCGCCGCGTGCGGATCATTACCCTGCACAGCTTTCCGGCGGACAGCAACAGCGAGTGGCCATAGCCCGCGCCATGGTTCGTCGCCCTGCCCTTTTGATCTGTGATGAACCCACCGGCAATCTCGATGTCGAGTCCGCGAACATCGTGTTTGAACTGATCAAAGACATGCACGCCGCAGGTGCGACCGTGATCCTCGTCACTCATGACACAGACCTCGCCCGCAAGGCGCCGCGACAGGTGCAACTGGAACACGGGGAAATTGTCAACGCCTGAAGGGCAGGTCCGGCCGTGCGCAGAACCCCGCTGTCAAATCCACCTTGCGCCGGAAGCTCAATACAGGCTTGTCACTGCTCTGTTTCCTGCTGTTTCGCCATACGCACAACTTCCCTGACCATTTCCGGGTATTCAATTTTACCATCAAGATTGCTGTCGAACCTATCCATCCAAGATTGAATCGCGGCTTCACCCTCGAGACGTTCACCGGTCCGGGAGTCCCGAAGTGTTATGCCGCTCATAGCAGACAATTCATCCCGCGATATGGCGCCATCATTATCGCGATCAAGCGGGCCGAACAT
>RKRX01000090.1 GCA_007571185.1 Oceanicaulis sp. | reverse complement strand
CCGATGGCGCCAGGATTGAGCAAGCCCGCCACATTCCAGAAGGTCATCGTGCTGATCATGCCCTCCCCGGACACCACGCCGCCGGTCAGCATGACTTCACGGGCCAGCAGAATGCCGTCAATCCGGCTCATACCCGCGGATTGGTCCAGAGAAATCAGGGTGGAGAAGTTATAGGCTTCGGGCAGCACGAAGCGCGTCCCGGCATGGGTGAGCCTCAGCCGATCAATCTCTACATTCATGTCCACGGTGGTCGTTCCCGCCGCGCCCAGCGTGACATCATAAAAACGCGCCACACTCCGGTTACGAGCTGTCGCAAGGAAATCAGTGAAACTAGCTTCACTCTCCCGTTCAGCGAAATCACCAAACAGGCCAAAACTATTATTGGGAACAAAACCGGAATCACCGATGGAAAAACCGCTAGAGGGCGGCTCATTCTGCCTGGCCTCCGCCTGTGGCGGCGCCAGGGCCTCACTGTGCGCCACAGCGCCGGAGCCCGATGCGAGATCCGCCATCAGTACAGATCTGGGCTGAGCTACATCACCGCTTACAACCGTCACCGGAACATCACCGGCGCCGGGACTTGCCTCCGTGTCAGCCAGAAACCCCGGCTTGGGCAGAGCTGCATCCCCGCCTACAACCGTCACTGAAACATCAGACGTGATCGAACCTTCAACGCCAGTCTCGCTCGCCACGCCAGAGCCTTCGGACTGGCGGCTCGGCAGATCTTCGATTTTGGTGTCAAAAATGGTCCCGAAACTGGGACCGCCGGGGTCAAACGGCTCTTGCAGAGTCTTCGGCGCATCGGACCATAGACCATTTTGCAGCATACCATTGCCATCGACATAGTAATACCCCGGGCTGAGCTCACGAGTCCAGCGCGAGGCATCGGACCAGACCCCGTCGCCGGACGCCACAGAAGCGTAAATCATAGGATCCTGCTCCACAATCCAGTTCTGGAACTGGAACAAGGCCGCATAATAGGAAATGTCGCCGTACAAAGTGTTCGCGGGGCGAAAGAAACCCGCTACCCAGCCGCCTGACAGAACCCCGATAACCAGATCCTGGCCCTCAATGTTCACAAACAGGCCGCCGCCGGAATCCCCCCCCCCTGTGCCTGCTTCATTCTCAACCGCGTCACCAGGAAACCAGTCAATATGACTACTGGCAAGGATAGCAGAGGTGAAGTCGAAGGTCGAGGCCGTTCTCGGCAGCGTATTGCAAATGATGTCATTCGGGCCCAAAATGCCGGTCCCGTCCGGGCCTCCGCGGGCGCAATCATCAGAATCCCGATCCGGACGGTCAAAATCTACGTGATAAAGCGGGATATTGGAGGAACTATCATCAAATCTTAAGTTCGGCACAGCGAAAGAGGCTTCAAAGAATTGGCTTTGGGTAAACAGACCGTCGAGCATGTTTCTACCCGCCCGACGCTTGTAATCAATAGGCTGGAGCTGGCCCAGACCCACGCCATGACGGCCATAACCGACCATGGAGACCGGGGTGTTTTCCAAAATTGGGGAGAACAACATGCCATAGGTGGGAAGCCCGATCGCCGGCGTGTCCAGGGTGACAAGCGCGATATCCCCGCCGGGAAAAGCGAACTCATTGACCAGATCAAACGGCGCCTGAACCTGCAATCCGTTGTAGAACAGCGCTTCGGGATCGCTGGACCAGTCGCCCCCGATCGCACGGCGCCCGCGCTCCAGCCAGGCACGGGCGTCGGCAATGGTATTCTCGGCCGCAAAGCCGAACCCGATGAACTGCCCTCCCAGCGCCGCGCCATAAGCACCTGCGGGAATGCCCGCCACGCAATGTGCGGCCGTGATGACGGTGCGTGGATTGATCAACTGACCGGTACATAAAGCGTTGGAAAACATCTGACCAACACCGGCCCAGACATTGTCCGCATCGACGGCGCTGCTATAATGATCTTCGATGACAGGCAGAGCCTGGGACGGCGCGGCCGCACCCAGCATCAGGGCCGTCACGGACACGGCGGCGAGGCAGTTTTGCTGGAAGGATCTAGCATTACGCATGAGTTTCTCCAAATCATATACCTGGTTTTCAGGGAGGAAACGGTCTCCCGGGTCCGCCCCCTGCTCGATGGCATTACGCTAGATTTCCAAAAGAACAATACAAGCGAAAGGTGGAACAAAAATCAGGATATGTTTCATAAATACAACAACTCTGCGCCCGGACGCGCCTACAGGATCGGGACTGATTTTTAATCCCGGCTTGGCGCTCTGGAGAAGGCGGCATACCTGTTCTTTCTGGCGCGCGTTGCGTCTTCGGCGCCCTCCACCACCAGAATTGCTTCACCCTTGGGAGGGTCTTTCAGGCGCGCGGCGAGACCGGAAAGCGGAGCGCGCCAGACCCGTTCGAATATCTTGGTCAACTCCAGCATCAGGGCGGCGCGCCGATCGCCCAGAACGTCTTGCAGATCCTCAACGGTTTCCGCCAACCGCTGCGGGTTTTCCATCAAAATCAGGGTTGCGGGCAGATCAGCATGGATTTCAAACAGGGCCTTGCGCCTGCCCGATCTGCGAGGCGGGAAACCCAGAAAGGTGAAACGGTCTGTGGGCAAACCGGAAATGGATAGCGCCATGATCACCGATGATGCGCCAGGCGCAGCACTGACGGTCAGCCCTGCGTCCGCCACCGCCCTCACCACGCGATAGCCCGGATCGGAAATGGCGGGCGTGCCCGCGTCACTGACCAGCGCCACCGTGGCGCCGTCCTCAATCAACCTGACGATGCCGTCGGCGCTGGCGGCCTCGTTATGGTCATGACAGGAGATCAGCCGTTTTCCGGTCACGCCAAACCGATTGAGCAGGTTGCGCGTCACCCGCATATCCTCGCAAGCGATGACATCCGCAGTCCTGAGCACATCCAGCGCCCGATCTGATATATCACCCTGATTGCCAATCGGGGTGGAGACGAGAACAAGGCGTGGCCCGGTTTCAGGCGGCGCACTGAGATCGCTGGAAGCGGTTGAGTTGATCATGGACGCATTTTAACTCAAATCCCGGTCTTTGCGATATATACGGCGTTTGGCATCCCTGCATGGGCGGAGAACACGAAGTGGCGCATTTTAGCAAAAGTTTGGGAATTGTACGCCAAGGCACCATGACTCCTTCTGTCAACATCACATACATCA